>JAIDXA010000334.1 GCA_029058705.1 Paramuribaculum sp.
GTTTAAATTCAAACACTCTCTTACCAGTTGCCTAATGTCGCATTGAAAATAAGCTGCACGAGCTCTTCAGAAATCTCCTGGCAAAGCTGATCCTGGACATCAGTCAGCATCTGGGAACTGTCAAAGTCACGATAGGCGGTGAAAGTCTGGTCTATATCCTTTCCTTCGGCCTTGTTGTCGGTATATTTGACCCTGACTCCGATTGTCAGACGGGTTTTGGAGGCATATGCGTCTTCGGTGACTGCCTGCGGCGTGAGATAATACTGGGTTATCTCGCCCTCTATATTGAGATCCGACGAGCCGTCAACGGTCTGAAGACGCGTATTGCGGGTGATGTAATTGAGCAGTTCATTCTCGAAAGTCTGCTCCAGCGGAGGATAGACAAGCGCCGCACGGATCGGGAAATTGGACACCCGCACCGTCTTGTAGACATTATAGTCGATCGGAGCGCCATTGAGTGTAAAGCTCGGTATACACGCGGTGATCCCGGCCAAAATTGTCAGCACCGCCGCCACCAGCAATATTCCGTTTCTGATTTTCATTCTGACAAACAGATTGTTAACATTTATCTTAGAGAGTGATGCGTCGCGTTGTCGAATTGATCTTCAACAGGTAGATGCCACGGCCTCCGAGACGCAGACGGTAGACTCCGGCGCCAAGCGTTTCCTGAACGACAGGCTGTCCGAGAATCGTAAAAAGCCTGACAGTAGAGCGCTGGCGCAATTCAAGGTAAAGACAACCCTCCCTGACAACCGCCGTAAATTCATCGGCCTGAGCGATCTGATCCGAAGTCGACGACGGAATCCTGTCGACTGACTCCCACGAACGGACCGCAGCCACCGACGAAAGAGCAGTCAGCAGCAGAACCGCAACAGTAAAAACCCGACGCAGTGCCTTTTTATACATAATTTGCAAAATTAATGCTTTTTCCCCAATGAGCAAAAAGCTGCCGGCTTATTATCTTTGCCTGGAAGCGTGCCTGAATGCGTCAAAACTTGAATTTGGCCTGCGTATGGAGGGCAACGCATAGTAATTTTGCCGAAAACAAACAACCGCATTCATGAATTCAACCTCTATCTTCCGTTTTCCTCTCCGGTCCATTTCGGCCGAAGGACACACTGTCAACTGCCATAACCTCCAGGAATCACCGGCCGCCACCGACGGAATTTCAGGTCTTGTTCCTGTCGGTGACCTCGAAACAGCCATCGACCGCGAACTGAAACCGATGGCCGCGCTGACACTTCCGTCCGGAGTCCGATGCACCCTCCTGCGCAGCCCCGACGGAGTTGCTCCCGCCGCATTGTACGTGCTTGCCGAATCCGGCCTGACCGCAATCGGCGAAGGATTGCCGGAACCGCTATGCGCCGTTGCCGACGGCGAGGGGTGGCTCGTCATGACAACCGCCGGACGTCTGCTGGTAGAAGCCGCCGACACGGCAGGCGAACAATGGAACATACGGAATCCGGGGACGCGGCCACCCGACATCAGGCTTTCAGCTGTGGCTGCCGGAGATCTTTCAGGACAGACTCCCGCCCTGACAATCAAAGACATTGACCTTTCCCGCGACACTCCATCCATTCCCGATTCCGGACTGAAATCCCTGTCCGGCTCACTGGTTGCCCTCTATGGATCACTTTGCGACAGAGCCGCAGCCAGCAAGGCGTGGATCCAACCCGTCATCGCCCGCTATCGGCTGCTCGATTCGATGGGAAACGCCATCTTCTCATCCGAACCGGCAATCATGTCCGTCAACGGGTGGCAATGCTGCGGCCTCCTGACAGCCGAATGCACCAGATCGTCAGAAAACAGCCTTTCCGTGCCGCCGATGACCCTTCAGGCTTCGATGTTCACCATTTCGATGTCAATTGTCTCGCTTGGCTCCTACGCCATTGCGGCCGATTCGGTCGAATTACTCCTGACTCCCCAGTTCCATCCGACCGACACCGAAGCCATCCTTCCCTATCGGATCACGCGACCCGCATCCCCGACTCCGGCTCTGACAACCGCTCTTCCCGGAGCAACAGCCTTCCTTGCCGACAACTCAGCGGCCCGCTCCCGCGATCTGCTTCGCCTGACAGCTCGATTCGACAAAGCCGCCTTCAGGGCAGCGGCCTTCTCGACCGCCGTTCCGGCAACACACTCCATTGGAAACGACCGGCAATTTCCGTCAGCCACCGAATCGGCAATGATCCGGCGTGCATTGGCCATAACGGTAAATGCCGCATCGACAACCTCCATCCCATCGACGCTACAGGCAATCTCTCCACCCCACAGCTTCATAGCCCGGGCGGCAGCCACTGCCGGCGATGCAGTCATGTGGTCCGACATCACCATTCTCCCCGGACCGGCTTCACATCCGTGCTGTCCGCAGACAGCCGGCAGCGAAGAAACGGAATGGACCGGCAACCTGCGCGTGACAATGGCCGACGGAACATCCGTCGACTCGCTGATAGGCTACCCTATGCCCATGCCGGCCGGACTGCCTCCGCTTGTCAGCTACCCCGACCCGAAAGCTGTTCGTCTGGACTTGTGGGTCAACAATATCGACACATCCACAATCCATCATGCCGCAGTCGGTCTGGCCACATCAGAAGATGGTATCCGTGCCATAGCCATCAATCCCTCGCTTCAGCCGACACCGACCACACCATGGACCGGCACCGGCTTTCCGGAAGCGCCGGCCTCCGGCACTGCTGCCGGTCTGAGATTCCCCGGCGCCCTCGTTTCCGCCCGTGCCGAAGCTCCCGGTCATCCGCTCGG
This sequence comes from Paramuribaculum sp., assembly GCA_029058705.1. Classification (GTDB taxonomy): domain Bacteria; phylum Bacteroidota; class Bacteroidia; order Bacteroidales; family Muribaculaceae; genus Paramuribaculum. Next base: position 2,761 of record JAIDXA010000334.1, read on the forward strand.
CGCATTGATTCTCACGCCGACACCGGTAACTGCAATCTTCCCCTCGGTCAAATCGCAATCGTCGTGGGATTTCACCCGGGCTCATTTCCACGCGCTCTCTCCCGCCGGAATCTTTTCCATTGGAATCTCTGCCGACCGCCGGAAAATCGCTTCGTCGTTGACAGATCCGCGTGGCGTCAGCTCGCGGGATGCCACGGCATTCACCCCGTCAGGCATCGCGGCTCTGACCGACAGCCTGCAGCTGCTGCTGATACGGGGCTCCCGCACTGCAACGCTCCTCGACTCCATATCGGCACATTCGGTCGGATGGGAATCCAGAGGCAACCGCCTGTGGCTCGGCTCTCCGTCAGGGCTATGCGTCATCAGCCTTGACACACTGCGAAGCCACACGCGCTCATATCCCGCCCCAGGATGCCGCATCTGTTCCCTCGGTCCTGAACTATGGATCGCCTCTGCCGAAAAACTTGCCGTGGCAGGTGTGCGGCCTGCGTCATCGACCAGCGTGAAATGGAGCGCCCGCATACCCGTCGGGAAACCTCGCCGTTTCCGCCACGCATGTTTCGTCATGGCTGCAAGCCGGTTTTACGGCACAATCCGGATCCGCACCGATTCGGGTGCGGGTTCCGGTCAGTCATTCCCCCTGCTCTCGCTGACTGTCAGCGGCGAGATCAACGCGCCCGTCATTGCCCGCATGGCGGCAACGCCCCGAAACTTCATGACAATCGACATCGAAGCCGACGTCTCGCCCGATTTCATCCTATCCGAAATAACCCTCTCCTGATCCCCCCAGACCGCAATATGAACAGAATCCAGGCTATCCTCGCCGAAAACGCCCTTCGGAACAAAAGGCTCGCCGTTGCCTACGACCCGCTGACCGGACGCGGGGCAACCGGCCGACGAATCGCCGTCAGAATCGAATGGGAAGACTCCGAAGTCTGCCTTCCGGCCACCATGGTACATTCCCCCGGCTTCTCCAGGCTGCGCAATGCGGCCGACTACATGCGGCTGCGGTTCCGTCACGATTTCGAATACTGGTGTGCGGTATGTGTAAATGTGCGCCACAAAAAATCAGGCCGTATCGCGCCACTGATCCTCAACGCCCCCCAGCGAAGAGTCCTGAAGATGCTTGAGGAAGACCGCCTCGCCTCGCGCCCTATCCGCATGATCCTGCTGAAAGCGCGCCAGTGGGGTGGATCGACGCTGATACAGATATATATGGCGTGGATCCAGTGGGTCCACCGCGAGAACTGGCACAGCCTGATCTCGGCCCACGTCAGAAACACAGCCGCCACGCTGCGCCAGCTCTATTCGACAACGCTGGCCAATTACCCGCCCGACATGTGGGACTCCGGGGAGAAACCGAAGTTCAAGCCGATGACCGACGCGCCAAACACACGGATCATCGCCGGACGCGGATGCTGCGTCACAATCTCGTCGAGCTTCAGTCCCGACAGCATCCGCGGCCTCGACCTCTCGATGGCCCACCTGACGGAAGTCGCCTTCTGGCAGGATTCGGAATGCATATCTCCGGCAGACCTTATGCGGAGCATCTGCGGAACGATTCCGCTCGAACCGTTCTCGCTTATCGTGCTCGAGTCGACTGCCAACGGGATCGGAAACTTCTTCCACAACGAATGGGTCCGCGCTTCCGACGGGCAGTCGGCCTACCGCCCGGTTTTCGTCCCGTGGCACGAAATAGAACTCTACCGTCTGCCGCTTGCCGACCCGGCGAAATTCGCCGCTTCCATGTCCACCCACGAAATGGAGCTGTGGAATCGCGGACTGACTCTCGAGATGATCAACTGGTACCGCTCCAAACTGACCGAGCTGGGCGACCTGCCGCTGATGCAGGCCGAATATCCCACCGATGCCGACGAAGCCTTTGTCAGCTCGCTTTCCGATGTGTTCAGCAGGACTGCCCTCGAGTCGCTGCGCAAGGGTTGTTCCGTCGAGCCAGTGACAGGCGAGCTCTCCGGCAGCGGGACTGCCGGGTCCGAAGCGCTCGCAGACCTGCGATTCACGCCTGATCCGACCGGAGAATTGAAAGTATGGAAACATCCCGCCCAATCGCCGTTCCACAACCGCTATGTGGTCGCTGTCGACATCGGAGGCCGGTCGCGCAACAGCGACTGGTCTGTGATTGCCGTCCTCGACCGCGCCCCGGGCAACGGACAGAATCCTGAAATTGTGGCCCAGTGGCGGGGACATTGCGACCACGACATTCTCGGCTGGAAAGCCGCCGCCATAGCCCGATGGTATGGCAACGCCCTGCTCGTCATCGAAAGCAACTCGCTCGAAGCCGCCTCGTCAGGAGCCTCCGGATTCATTCTCGAAGAACTGAACGCAGCCTACAGCAACCTCTACGTCAGAACCGTGCGCACCAATGCCCTCCGCCCCGACTCGTTCGACTCAAAGGTCGGGTTTCACACCAACCGCCACACCAAAGCCCTTATCATCACCCGACTGATCGCGATGGTACGCGAAGGAGGATATACTGAACGCGACCCGCAGGCACTTGCCGAAATGGCTGTCTACCGGCAACTGCCAAACGGCAACTATGCAGCCAAAGAAGGATTCAACGACGACATCCTGATGACCCGCGCAATGGCTCTTTACGTCAGCTCCGCCATCCCTCTTCCACGGTCGATCGACGCATCGGAACTCCTTGCCATGCCCTGCTGGTGACACTACCGCCACAATAACACGGATTTTCCAGCGTTATCATTTTAATGATACGTTTCTCTCTGTCCAGCTTCTTCCGGGCGGCCCTTCTGTTGACGGGCCTCGCCATTCTGTGCGTCTCCCAGTCATGTATCGAGGACGACATAACGACATCTCCGGCCGACCAGCCGGAATTCTCGACCGACACCCTGAAAATGGGAGCAATGTTCACAGATGTCGACAACCCCACATTCTCGTTCCGTGTCTACAACCGCCACGACAAGGTGATAAACATCTCCTCGATCCGGTTCAGGTCGGAAAACTCCGTATTCCGCATGAACGTCGACGGACTTGCCGGAAAATCGTTCAACAATATCGAAATACGGCCCAACGACTCGATCTATGTGTTTGTCGCCGCCACACTCCCTCCGAACGGCAACTTCAAGCCTACCCTGACAAGCGACGTCATCGAATTCACAACCAACGGAGTCACCCGCGAAGTCGTCGTCACGGCAGAAGGCACTGACGTCGAACGGCTCTATGCACATACAATCTCGGCCGACACACGATGGGAAGCAGACCGCCCGCGCCAGATATTCGATTCGCTCATCGTGGCTCCGGGCGCAACCCTGACCATCGACCCCGGAACACGGCTCTATTTCCACGACGGAGCATACATGAACGTACACGGAACTCTCATCACGCAAGGAGAACCGGGACGTCCGGTAGAATTCACCGGCGACCGCACCGGAAACGTGGTGACCGACATATCCTTCGACCTAATGTCGCGACAGTGGGAAGGACTCTATTTCTCATCGACCGCCCGCAACTGCCGGATGGAATACACTGAAGTGCGCAACACCTGGACAGGCCTGACCGTCGACTCGACAGGAACCACATCCGATCCGGTCCTCACCCTTGCCAACTGCCGCCTGCGCAATGCCGCCTACAACGTGCTCAACGCCTCACACACCACCATCCACGCCTACGCGACCGAATTTGCCGAGGCCGGCTATGGAGCCGTGAGCCTGACAGGCGGCGACTACCGCTTCATCGGCTGCACATTCTCGAACTACTATCTTTTCTCCGCCATCATGGGACCGCTGCTGCGGCTCTCCCACGTGACGCCGCCCGACTCCGACGAGGCCACCGATGCCGGCGCTCCGCTGCTCAGAGCCGAAATCGTCAACTGCATCCTCTACGGATCGGGGTCGGAAATGCAGCCGGGCGACCTGACCGGCACTCAAGTGACGGTAACCCGGTGCCTGCTGCGCAGCAACGGCGAAAACGACGACCACTTCATCGACTGTTTCTGGGATCAGGATCCCCTGTTCCTGACAGTCCGCAACGATTATATATTCGACTACCGGATCCAACCCGAATCGCCGGCCGTCGGGCAGGCCCTTCCGGGCTTCGAACCACTCTGCGGCGACCGCGACTTCTACGGCGCTCCCCGCACCTCCGGCTCTCTCGGAGCTTATGAACCGTTCCAGCCATAACAAATCAATCAAAAATATTGCATACCAATGGAAAAACTCTTCGACATTGCATCGCGCTTCGCGCTTGAAGGCACACCATCGACGATCAAGCCCCTCGGCAACGGACTGATAAACGACACTTATATTCTCCGTACAGCCGAAAACGACTGCCCCGACTATGTACTGCAGCGAATAAACCACAACATCTTCACAGATGTAGAAGGTCTGCAACACAACATCACAGCCGTCACAAACCACCTCCGCAAACGCCTGCAGGCCCGAGGGGAAAAGGACATCACCCGCCGCGTGCTGACCTTCATCCCATTGAAAGCAGATGCCGGCAAGACATACTTCTTCGACGGAGAAAACTACTGGCGCATATCAATTTTCATTCCAGACGCATTCACATTTGACACCGTCGACCCACACTACTCCGAAATGGCCGGCCGTGCCTTCGGAAATTTCCAGTCGGAACTTGTCGACCTGCCCGAAACCCTCACAGAAACCATCCCCGACTTCCACAACATGGAATTCCGTCTGCGGCAGCTCGGTGAAGCAATCGAAGCCGACGCCGCCGGACGTCTTGAAAGCGTACGTCCGATAGTCGACGACCTGATGCGCCGCGCCGAAGAAATGACAGCCGCCGAACGGCTGCACCGCGAAGGACGGCTGCCAAAACGCGTCTGCCACTGCGACACGAAGGTCAACAACATGATGTTCGATTCCGAAGGCAATGTGCTGTGTGTCATAGATCTCGACACCGTCATGCCATCGTTCATATTCAGTGATTTCGGCGACTTCCTGCGCACCGCAGCCAACACCGAGGCCGAGGATTCTCCCGAATTAGACAAAATAGAGTTCCGTACGGAAATATTCGAAGCCTTCACCAAGGGCTATCTCGAAGTAGCCATGTCGTTTCTCACCCCGCTTGAGATCGAGATGCTCCCTTACGCCACAGCCCTCTTCCCCTACATGCAGGCCGTACGTTTCCTTACCGATTACATCAACGGCGACACATATTACAAGACAGCCTATGCCGACCACAATCTCGTCCGCACCCGCAATCAGATCCGCCTGCTCGAGAGAATCGAAGCCGCAACCCCCCGAATGCGCTCGTTCATCAATGAGATAATCTCACAAAAAACCGTCGGATAATCAATTGACTGAATTTTCGCAGCCTATATTAGATATTTTTAAGAAGAAAAATCGTATATTTGCAAGCTGAAACCACGCATTAAACACAGTCCTGACTGGCTCAACCCGCTATGTCAGCTTTTGTTTTTGATTTAAAATCAAATTATTAACCAATATTTTACCTATTTAAACTACAATGCAAAAAGGAAAATTAGGAAGCGCCGTAGCCGGTATTCTGGCTATCTTCTTGGTGATCATTTGCCTTTTCTACCTGTCGTTCACAATGGTAACCAACCACTATGAAGACCAGGCAAAAGAGTATGCCATTGCGGTGTCAGGCGATGAAACAGGAGCCGCCGATTCCTACACGAAAGCTTACAAACACTACATCGATTCAATTTCGAACGAAACAGTATGGCTCGGCTATACCTACAGCCAGGCCCAGAAACTCGGTGTCGGCCTCGGTCTTGACCTCAAGGGCGGTATGAACGTAACCCTTCAGGTTTCTGTCCCCGACATTCTCCGTTCGATGGCCAACGCAGAAGGCAACCCCTACTTCGAGACCGCCATCCAGCGCGCCGATTCAGTCGTGAAAGCGACCCGTTCGAACGACTATGTCTCGATTTTCTGCAAAGAGTATCGTTCGCTCGATCCCGCAGGTGACTTCTCCGTCATCTTCAAGGATCAGGTGAAACGCGGCGAAAACGACGCCACCGCAATCAACACCCTCAAGCAGGAAGTCAAGGACCGCGTCAGCAGCTCGACCAACGTGCTTCGCACCCGTATTGACCAGTTTGGCGTTGTAGCTCCCAATATCCAGGAACTTGAAAACGACGGCCAGATCCTTCTGGAACTTCCCGGCGTGAAGGAACACGACCGTGTCCGCGAGCTTCTCAAAGCATCGGCAAACCTCGAGTTTTATGAAACAATGCCTCTCGGCGAGTTTTCGGCAGCCCTTGCTGAGCTCAACAACAGCCTGAAAGCCGACTCGACCGGCAACGGCAAAGCCCTCAGCGACTACTTCCTGAGCTTCGCCCCCTCGGCCCAGTCGATCGAAATCGGTCTGGCCACAGCCGCCAACCGCGAAGCAATCGACAACATCCTCGCTTCGCCGCGTGCCAAGACAATCCTTCCCTCCAACCTGAAACTGGCATGGGAAGTCAAGCCTATGGTTCTCAAAAAATCCGATGCAGAACATGCCGGCCGCGATCCCGAACTCAAAAAAATGATTGAAAACGCCGGCGGCGCAGGTCTGCAGATCTATCAGCTCCTGGCACTGCGCACCAACAACGGCAAGCCCGCGCTTTCGGGCGACGTGATCCTCAACGCATCAAGCGAATATGACAAGATGCAGAACGGTAACTACGTTTCGATGACCATGACAGCCGATGCCGCCAAGAAATGGAGCAACATCACCGGCGCCAACATCAACAAACGCGTCGCTATCGTTCTCGACAACCAGGTCTACTCAGCACCCAACGTAAGCAATAAAATCGACGGCGGACGCTCAAGCATCACCGGAAACTTCTCGACCGACGAGGCAAAAGACCTTGCAAACGTCCTCAAGAGCGGTAAGATGGCAGCCAAAGTCGACATCATCTCCGACACCGTTATCGGTCCGTCGCTCGGAAAACAGGCCATCCACGACGGCTTCCTGTCGTTCGGCGTGGCTCTTGTCCTGCTCATGATCTTCATGATGGCCTTCTACGGCGTCATCCCCGGCCTGATCGCCAACCTCGGTCTTGTTTTCAACATCTTCTTCACTTTCGGCATTCTCGCCTCGTTCCAGGCTGTGCTGACCCTCTCCGGAATTGCCGGTATCGTTCTTGCGCTCGGTATGGCGGTCGACGCCAACGTGCTTATCTTCGAACGTACGAAAGAAGAGATCCGCGCAGGCAAAAACATCCGCACGGCTCTTGCCGACGGTTATGCCAACGCATTCTCAGCCATCTTCGACGCCAACCTCACTTCGGTCATAACCGGTGTTATCCTTCTTCTCTTCGGAACAGGCCCGATCAAAGGCTTCGCGACAACCCTCATCATCGGTATCATCATCTCGTTCTTCACCGCAGTGTTCCTTACCCGTCTGGTGTTCATGATGTTTGCCAACACCAAGGCATTCAACTCGCTCACCTTCAGCACCGCGCTTTCGAGCAAAATGTTCACCAACACCCGATTCAACTTCCTCGGCGTCCGCAAGACAAGCTTCTCGCTCTGCATCGCGTTCATCGTTGTCGTGGTGGCATCGTTTGTTGTCCGCGGTCTCAGCCAGGGCATCGACTTCTCCGGAGGACGCAACTATGTCGTTCAGTTTGACCATGCCGTAAACACCTCTGACCTCCGCGACCAGCTCGCACCGCTCTTCGACGGCGCACAGGTTTCAGTAATCACGATCGACAACGACACCAAAGTCCGCATCTCGACCAACTACAAGATCGATTCAGACGAAGAAAACGTCGATCAGGAAATCACCGAGATCCTCTATAAAGGCCTGAAGAACGAAATCGGCAACATGAGCAAAGAAGACTTCTCGACAACCAACGAGAACATCGGCATCATGTCGTCGCAGAAGGTCGGCCCGACCGTTGCCAACGACATGCGCACCGATGCCATCATCGCAGTGCTCATCGCACTCGCGGCAATGTTCCTCTACATTCTTGTCCGTTTCCGCAACATCGCCTTCTCGCTCGGCGCTCTGGCAGCCGTCGCTTTCACCGCATTCGCGATTGTCGGATTCTACTCCTTGCTCTATGGCGTTCTGCCCTTCGCAATGGAGATCGACCAGACATTCATTGCTGCGATCCTTACGGTGATCGGTTATCAGATCAACGATACAGTGGTTGTATTCGACCGTGTCCGTGAAAACCTCGGTCTCTATCCGAAGGAATCGTTCTTCAACAACATCAACCGTTCGCTGAACTCGACTCTCGGACGTACGATCATGACATCCGCGTCGACTCTGCTCGTGCTTCTCTGCATCTTCATTCTCGGTGGCGACGCTATCCGTTCGTTCACCTTCGCAATGATCTTCGGTGTGATCATCGGTACACTCGCGACTCTCTACGTTGCGACTCCGGTTGCATATCTCGTTGAAAACCGCAAAGCCAAACAGGCCAAGAAATGATCCACGGGCCACGCCTTTTAGCGTGACGCTATAAACCGCAAAAGAAGCGGTGTGTCAGAATTCACGAATTCCTGCACACCGCTTCTTTTTTTTGTACCCATCCCGATCCCGGCACTCGCCCTCAGTGGAGAAAAAATCAATATGCGCACCGCAAAGTCAACTCCCCTGTTGCGCTCCACTTATCCAAATTCTGATATTGCAAGCATGCTCACTTATATCCCGACGCACGCCCAAAAACAAACCACAGCAGCGTAGCACAAAATGGACAATAATAGTAAATCCGCAATAGCTACCTACGGGGTGCACCCTAAAGCCAGTCAATCAGATATGTCCCGAATGACTGATTATCTTATCATTCAATCATTAAAACCTCATTTCGAATCAGGGATTGGATAATAATTCTATCTGATGAATTTTATTCCAGACTGTTTGTCTTGTTCAATTAAACGATTAACAAGTGACTTTTTGTCGTCATCGATTTGGTTTTCAATAATGATGTAGACTGCGATGCGGCTGACGTCAAAGTTGCGCAACATTCTGCGCCAACCGATGTAATCTTCAACTGAGGTTACGACTACAATTGTTTTTAACGAAGGAAGTGCAGAAAACTGAAAGAAAGTCCAGTCCTCGACTACAACAATATCGGGATCCGCATCACCAATGTCATATATGAGACTAATCTGCCTATTAGGAAATTTAGTCTGTATTCTCGATATTATGTTATTCATTGCCAATTTTAATTACGTAATGCACATACTTGTTTATTTCTGATTTATGAGAAATAATTATTATCGTTTTGTCAGAAGATCGGGAAACTAATCGAGACAATAGCAGGGACTCTGTTTCCGGATCTAATGCCGAAGTGGGCTCATCCAAAAGCAGAACCCCTCCGTCATGAAGCAACCCCCTTGCGATAGCGATTCTCTGAGCCTGCCCTTCACTCAGGCCATAACCATTTTCTCCAATATCAGTATCCAAGCCATTTGGAAGGTCATCAAATACAAAGTCAGCGGCAGCATTATGAAGCGCAGTTTTCATATCTTCATCGTTTGCCGTTAAATTCCCGATGCTCAGATTATATCGTACAGAACCGCTAAACAATGTATTTCCTTGAGGAACGATGGTAAAATTACATCTTGTACCAGGGCTGACTTCTACTTTTTGCCGAGAAGAGAATATTGAAATACTACCGGACTGCGGTTTCAAATGAGCCAAAATCAATCCAAAGAGAGTACTCTTACCCGCGCCAGTCGCACCAACGATTGCAGTAATGGTTTTGGGCCGAAACGTATGGGAAAAGTTTTTATAGACATTGGACGAAGATTCCGAATAGGCAAATGTCATCCTGTTGATCTCGATTCCTATTGGTGAGTCCAGTTTTATTTCATCACGACTTTCATGTTCCATGTCTTCAAGTTCCATAATTCGTTCTACTGACGCAAATGAATTCAACAGGGACGGGTAGTTGCTTTTAAACAAGATAAACGGACGCTCCAACTGACCAACCAACTGTAAAAACACGAGTAATAAAGCGTATGTAAATGTACCATTCCGAATGCCATAAACACCCCAAATCAAGACTGCGACATACCCTATAACAAATCCAAAATCAATGAAAGCTTCGCTAAAAATTTCATACTTCAATCTTTTAGCAATTATAGTGAAGACTTTAGATTGTGCGCGTTTTACGTTTGAAATAATAAAATCTGAAACGCCAAAAGAATTTATAATTTCATGTTTCTGAATATTCTCCTGCATTAAGCCGCTAAGATCAGAATCAGCTTTTCTCAAATCTCTCGAAACCGGAATTATCCGTTTTGAATAGATATGTCCAATTCCTAACATAATGGGCATTACGCAAAGGATCAGCAATGTCAGAGAGGGCTGAATGAATATAAGATAAACAGACGTAGAAATTAACTGAATGAAGGCAAGAATCAATGTAGGAATTGTATTACTCACACATTCAGTAACGATTCCAACATCGGTAGTAAGACGGCTCATTTCATCGGCAGAATGCATGTTCCTAACATTCCGAGAATTGCTATTAAACAGGATTGTAAACGTCTTTAAGGAATAAGCATTTTCCAGCTTTGCGCATAATCGTCCGCGAAGGAATGATTCATATTCTTCACAGACGAATTGTATTAATCTTGTACATATTAGAAGAAATATGAGGCTGATAATTGTACTTACAGGAGCATCAATATTGTCAACTATCAAACGTGTCTGATTGACAAATAAAATTGAAAACAGAACTCCGACAGCACTTATCAGAATTGGCAAAACTATCCCCTTTTTCTGCCCTTCTGACAGTTGAATCAACCACCGTATTTCTTTTATATATCTCATGATAGGGTTGTATCCTTTAAGATGTGTGCCAAACCTAAATCAATAGCTTTCTTCGCCGGGAGTATCGCGCCTTTTTGCATCATAGATCTCCAATATGCGGAAGATTTGAGCGTGTTATTCTCTATAAGATACAATATCTTACGGGTATTCTCTTTAATTTCCCTAACCTCACGCTCGAGGTCCTTAAACGTGAATGTTCCATTAAGATTCTTAGTAACCGAATGAACATAAAAGGATGATGCAGGCAAACAGACTCGTTCATTTCCTGCCAAGAAGATCAGAATCCCGGCAGAATTAACAAAAGAAGTGTTTACAGTTATGACCCGACAATCCAAATTGCGAAGAAAATTATATATTTCTATTGCAAGTTCAACGTCCCCACCGGGCGTTGACATATGAACAACCACCTCTGTCGCCAAAGGATTACTATCAATTTCTCTACACAATGCTTCGATAAAGGAACGAGTGGTCGTCACATTTATAGATTCGGTAAATGAAATCTGAATAGAATTAGCCATAGGAAATAAGTTTAATCATGATACGGAATGCCTAAGTCTGTAATATTTAATAGCGTTGCCTAACTTTTCAGTCTCCAATTCAGAAAGACTGGCTTTGTCACTAAGTAAGCCGATCAAATAAACGGCAGACGCCTCTGCGACAATTTTCTGAGCTTCACAGGAGAACCGGAGGTTTATGTTTTTTCCAAAATCTCCGGTATGCTGATAGTTCATTGCCATGCAATTTTTACAGGACCATCTGATCGGACATACTCTGCATTCATCACAAACTATTTCTTCATTAATTGAAATCATGTCTCTGAGAATCCTACTTCTTTTATCGCTCCCCTGGACGATAGTTGAAAACATATGACACGGAAGCCTCTCACCATCGCAATCGTATGAGTGGATATTTGCATTATTCCAGCATGCATTCTCTTTAATGTCTAATGGCATGACCCAAAAAGCTTTTTCAAAATTCAAATCATACAGTGGCTCAACAGGTGGAATATTAGTGTCGGATAAATAATAATCGTTTAATTTATCCAGTTCAGATCCAAGTATTTTACAGGACGTATCATCCCACAGGACCCCTTGCGCCAACCCGGCGATCACTTCAGCCCCTTGACTATATAGGTGAATAAGTGATTCATGCAAGTATTGAATGCTACTTGGGAATAATGTCATTTTTATAGGATTTCCCGGCCAATTGGCAAGAAAAAACTTTAGGTCTGCTGACATAAAACCTCGATTTATCTTATTCATTTCAGGAGTGCCATCCAGACTTAAGCCCAAAATAAACCGGTCCCTGTTGTCAGTGAACCATTGCTTCATTTCCTCATTGAGAAGCGTGCCGTTAGTCCTTGCAAATATTTTAGTGGAGGGCGAATTATCCCACACCCAGTCAGAAATCTTTTTTATCAGAGGAAAATTCATCAATGGCTCACCCCCCAGCAAGTCTACACTGTCAATCTCTTCGGTGCATGACAAAAATTCAGATTCAAGAATATGACGAGCCTGATCCCAGCTCATCAATCTTGAATCCTTATGCCATTCATAGCAATACTTACAATTCAAGTTGCACGAATGGCTTATCAAAAGCAATAATGATTTTTTTACTGCGGTCATTTCTAAAATTGATAAACGGGGAATGATTTTAATCATTCCCCGCCACTTTTAAAATTCTCAAACGGTAGCCATAAGACATTTGACAGATGAGCATCCCGATTGAGAAATGAGGGGATTAGTACTTGCTGCTGGTAGCTTTGCATTTGCTGACACAAGTGCCACGGCAAGTGCCTTTGCAACCACCGCCACCAGTCTGGTAACAGTCAGTACATGAGTTTGAGTTCTGGGCCATGTGCTCAGCGATTGAGCCATTGTCGCTTGCATACTGTGCAAGTTTGGCCTCCAGTGCCTTAAGGGCTTCAAGATTCATTTTCATAGAATTTTTCCTGAATTAAATAGTTAATAATTGATTTATTTATGGCTAGCCATTATTTACCTTTCATTTGACGAACGAACATTCCACTACTCTTTTACTACAAGTTATCTCCAGCAGTATTTTTCCAATATGTTTTCATATTTTCCAACCGCCTCTACCATCACACCCGGCACATTTACCTGTTCCTCTGCAAACGCCACATTTTTTATTTCGGGTGTAACCATCTTGTCCAGAGCCACCACAGTATTTACATCTTCGCGAACCGTTACATGAAGAGCAATTATGCCATTCCTGTGACGTTGAAGTTGAAGTCGAGGTCGAAGGTGACGTTGAATGATATGCTGGAGAGCTATTATAGTATGATGCTCCGGACAAACTATTACCAACAGTCTGCAGACCTTGTGACCATTGTTCAAGACTTCCACATGAACAAAGACATACGAAAGTAAGCGATATGATTAATAACCAAGTTGATTTAGATCGTTTAAACATAGTCTGAGATTATATATGGGCTTGTTGCTGTTTGGGGATTTATCTGCTTTAATATGTGGTAGGCCTCAATTGCTACCTGTGCATGCTCGGCATCTTCTTTTGTCAGAGAAGGAAGCATAGCGAGCCGTTCGATCTGAAACTCACAGGCCGTTAATGCCTCTGCAAGAACCATAGGACACCAGTGCTTATCGCGGCAGTTCAAAGCACCACGATATTTAAGATTAAATCCCGGACATGTCGGACAGAACTGACGAAGAACGCACTCTTCACAATAGGTTTCAACCATTAGATCGGGGTCATCCCAATTAATTTCATCAGTGCCTACAGCTTCATCGCCTAAAACAATTGTGCTGAACATGTGACATCCGAATTTCTGCCCATTGATGTCATAAGTGACCATATTATGCCCACTGCCGCATCCATGAATCTGTTTAAACTCATTTTTGGGGGCATCATGAACTTCAACAAACCGTGTTATTCGATTAAGCGGTCGGATTGAATGGTCTTTCAGATATGCATCCTTGAGAACCGTCAATTGCTCGCGATATTTTTTTGCATCATCAAGTGTCCATTCAATCCCTTGCGCTAAAGAGGCATTTATATCATAACCTTTTCTTTGAACGTAGAGCACTCCTTCCGCAAGATTCGGGAGTGTCTCTTTAGATATAGTCATCTGGAAACTCTGCTCCGGCCAAAGATTATGGAAGAAAGCCAAGTCGATGTCATACTTGCCGGTTCCTCGATTTGTCGCCTGCATATTTCCCGTGCCGTCGTAGCTCGCACCTAAGGAAATTGACGTACGATGTTCTGTAAACCAGGCTTTGCGTTCGTCATCCAATAGCGTTGCATTAGTTGTTGCGAAACAAATCCAAGGTACGTTGATGGCATCAGACTCAAGCCATTCGACAATTTCCCTGATAAGATCAAAGTTTACTAAAGGTTCACCTCCCATAAAGTCAATCTGCAGTTCGTCATATTCATCAGAATTGAAAACCATTTCCGCTTCTGAAACTATGATTTCTTTAGCTTGCCCGATAGTCATATTTCGGTTACTTTTATGAGTTTCATAACAGTAACTGCAATTCAGATTGCATGAATGAGTTATCATAAGCATACAGATACGTCTTCTTCCCGATCGTACCTCATCCCATATGGGAGCAATAGGTTTAAGATTTTCCATTGCGTGTCTAAATATCTGTTGTCACAAGAATTATAGAGACACACTCAGGCAATACCGAAGGCTCTGCCGACCCCGATATTGAAAGGTTCTGAAGATTGAAAGTTGTTAACTTCCAGCGAACAATTTGTTTTCATGCGCCCTATCATGCCCTATAGACTCACCGAATTCGGACTTGATCGGTATATAAAAAAAGCGTGAGAGTCTGTACTTGTTGCTCGTCCCACTATCGGAGGCTTCTCGCATTGCCTATTGGAGTTGGACGGCAACGCAGAAGCCCACGCTTGAATATGTGACAAGTGTATTCAGAGATAGCTCCTCCCGGAGTACACTGCTGAATACATTATATACATATCCACGGGCATCTACCGTTGCTTCATCCCTGACTCCAATGTGAATTTTGCGAGAATTCCCGATAGTCAAGAATCAAGCGTCGAGTAAACGCTTTATATTATGTCTCTGCATCCCGCCTCTCTAAACCCCAGACCGGGGCT
>JAIDXA010000335.1 GCA_029058705.1 Paramuribaculum sp.
GAAAGAGTCTTTTTGGCGCTTTCAGCCAAGTTTCGTCAGTCGCAATGTTGCAATTGCTTCTTTCTCAACTCGCTGAAGTCACTCAAAAATCCATCTTTATGCTAACCTGTGTTAAAAGTAAACACACTCTCAGAATGATATGAGGTTGTGGGGCCGGCTGCCCGCCTGGGCCGCGCGCAATGAGAAGTTGCCGCCATACATGGGGGCGGTCCGTATCTGGTAGACGTGGGATGCGCCGGCTATCAGCAGAAAGTCGAGGAATGTTCTGGCGTGGTCGGCTTCACCCTCAACGTCGACGTGCGAGATCTGTCCCGGTGTGGAGTGGACATAGGGCAGGCGTGAGCATGCTTCGGTGAAGCGGCGGCTGTCGGAGGTTACGAGGATGTTCATGCCCGGATGGAGAGAATGGAGCTTTTCGACCTGCCGTACGCAGCGTTCGATCAGGTCGGTCTGTTCTTCGGGACTAAGGCGCAGGGTTGCTTTCGGTTCCTTGAAGTCTCCGAGAAGTTCGAGGAATCGTGCTGAAACCGAAATGTAGCTGTCGCCGAGTGAATGGCGTTCTTTTTCAAGAAGAGTCTCGATTCTTGGCGCGGGCCGGAAGAGTTCGTTGAAGTATCGGCCGAAGTTTGCCTCGTCGTAGTAGAATGATGAATAGACGTGATGCTGTATGTGATGTCTGTCGGAAAGGTATCTGTCGGAGAGTTTTCGCTGGAATTCGAGTTCTCTGGGCCCGTCGTCGGATGTGTTGTCCATGTAGAAGGCCCGGGCCTGTTTCTGATTGAAAGTGAGTTCACCCGGCCGCAGCCGCCAGTCGTAGCTGTTCGGTATGAGATAGTCTTCGAGCCTGAATGGAAAAGTGAAGTGGATTCCGAATCGAATTCCGTGTTTCCTGCAGTAGCCGTAGTATGTCACGAAACTGCGCAGCCTGTCTGCCAGGCCGCCGTGGTGGCATTTTCCGTCGGCCATGCAGATTACCGATTGTTCGGGAAAGAGGGTTTCCGGGGCGTCGGGTGTGTAATATTGTTTGAAATGACGTCTGATTTTGCGTGCGTAGCGGTAGCGGCGGAAAAAGGCGTAGTTGATCCAGGTTCTGGCCGGCTGAATGATTTTTCTGAAGTTTTTCATTCTGTCAGTTTGTTTGTGCCGGTTTGCGGAGGTGGACATATGCGTTTACGCATCCGATGAGGAGTGCTCCGCCGGCAATGTTTCCCAGAGTGGCCGGAATCAGGTTGTCGATGATGAATGAACCGGCTGTCACTTCAGCTCCTTCCATCATTCCCAATGGGATGAAAAACATGTTGGCGATGCAGTGTTCGTAGCCTAAAGCGACAAATGCCATTACGGGAAGGAAACATCCTATGGCTTTTTCCGCGAGGGTGTGGCCGGCCAGGGCGAGCCATACGGCCAGGCAGACACACCAGTTTGCTCCGACTCCTTTGAGGAAGCATGTTGTCCATGGCATGGAGGTTTTCGCGACGGCCATTTTCATGATGGCGCTGTGGTATGGTTCGCCGGCTGTCAGTCCGACGGCGTAGACAAAAAGCCATGCAAAGAGCAGCGCGCCGGCAAAGTTGCCGAAGTAGACGGCTGTCCAGTTGCGCAGGATCTGGCCTATGGTGCATTGCCGTTTCATGAAGGCCGGGATGAGCAGGGCGTTGTTGCCGGTGAACAGTTCAGCTCCCAGAACGACGACGAGGATCAGCCCTATCGGGAAAACCATTCCGCTGAGCAGTTTCTGCATTGCGGGATTTGCGGCGGTTATTTCCGGGAATCCGAACCCGACTATCAGCGACATGATTCCTCCGAATGCGATGAATGCTCCTGCCTGAACGGCCTGGATGAGAAGCCGCGTCAGGGGCATGGTTGCTTTGTTGCGGCCGATTGCAAGGGTCGAGTCTGTGATTTCTTTTGGTGATTTTATGTTCATCAGTTCAGCGATTGTTGGATGATCCGGACACAAAATTACGAAAAAAAGTTGTCATTCCCGATGTGATGCGTTTGTCGGCAGGGGTTATTTGTTTTCGAAAAGGCTTCGGATCGACCCGATGGAAGACAGGACGGAGCTTGCTTCATAGGGGACATAGACGGTTTTGTTGTCCTGTCCGGAGGTCATTTCGCGCAGGGTCTCGATATATTTCATTGCGAGCATGTATGTCGCTGGATCGGTTTTTCCGGCGGCTACGGCTTCAGCTACGCGGCGTATGGCCTCGG
>JAIDXA010000336.1 GCA_029058705.1 Paramuribaculum sp.
CCATTCGACATAAAGAGGCTGCCCCGTCCACCCGGATCCTCCTCCCCAACGGCCAACCGACGTCTCGCTATAGTCCTCCTGAGTCCGGAAGACCCATTCGACTTTCATAGCAGAAGGCGTGCCCGAGACTGTCCCGTCAAAATCGGCGCGCCGCTGAAGTCCTCCGCGGAAAGTGAAGACTCCCGGGGCCGGAGCATACAAATCCTGAAGCTGACCGACATTTCCAGAAACTGAATCGGCCAGAATCTCCACTTTATACTGAAGATTCGCCACCGAAGCGTAAGCCGTATCGGGCAGACGTTCGACAACCGGTTGCGCCTGGATGTCCGCTGCAACCGAATCAGAATCGACACATTTTTCAGACTCCGACCTGGAAGCAGCAGAACCGCATGAGTTAAGAATGGTTAAAAATACTATAATTGCGACTGTGTTTAATTTCATCAGAAATTTCAATGCTAATTGATTTCCGGATGCAAAGTTACTCATTATAGCGCGATAAGCCAAGCCAATCTCCACAATAAAGCGAAACGTATGCTAACCAATGTTAAACATTTTTTCACCATTTCCGAAAACAGCGTCCTGACCGCGCCCACCATCGGCAACGAACAAATGTTGGCATGAATTTTTGGTTGCATTGATCCGATTGACTAATTTTGCAGGCTTTTTCATTACAGATATGCCATCATCGTCATCAACAAAAGTCGACATGCTTCACGGGTCGCTCACGCCAAGCCTTCTGGCGTTTGCGATTCCGCTCATCGCAAGCGGCATCCTACAGCAATCGTTCAACGCTGTCGATGTTGCCGTCATAGGCCGGTATTCCAACAGCATCGCGCTTGCGGCAGTCGGCTCAAACGGACCTCTGGTCAACATTCTGGTCAATCTGTTCATCGGAATATCGATCGGTGCCAATGTAGTGATAGCCAATTATATCGGCCGCAAAAACAGCAACGGTATACGCGCAGGCATAGCGACGGCTTCCTCGCTGTCGCTGTTCAGCGGACTGACATTGCTGGTCATCGGACAAATCCTTGCGCGACCGATCCTCGAATGGATGAGCGCACCCGCCGATGTCATAGCCCTTGCGGCGGAGTATCTCGAGATATATTTTCTCGGGATGCCTTTCATCATGATCTACAACTTCGGATCGGCAATACTGCGAAGCATGGGCGACACACGCCGCCCGTTCTATTCGCTTCTGATAGCAGCCCTCATCAATATAGGGCTCGACTTTTTGTTTGTAGGCGGCCTGGGGATGGGTGTTGCCGGCGTAGCCATCGCAACAGTCATTGCGAATGGAGTCAATGCGGCAGTGACAGTCTACTGGCTGTATAAGGAAAAAGAGCCCTACCGGCTGGAAATCCGGCGACTGCGCGTTTCCGGCAGCGAACTCAGAAAGATGCTCCAGATCGGCATTCCGGCCGGGCTGCAGGGAATGGTTTTTTCGGGGGCGAACCTGTTTATCCAGGCTGCGATAAACAAATATGGCGCAGATGCCATGGCCGGATCCTCGGCTTCGCTCACCTATGAGGCTTACTGCTATTTCATCATTGCGGCCTTTTCGCAGGCAACCGTCGCTTTTGTCAGTCAGAACTATGGAGCCGGGCAGCATGAACGATGCCGGAAAATCGTTGTCCACAGCATGGCTCTGAGCGCCATCTTCACGCTGATAGCCACAGAGTTGATAGCAATCAACGGCGCGACCTGCCTGAGCATATTCTCTTCCGATCCGGGAGTGATTGGGTTTGGAGTCGAGCGAATGCGTACAGTCCTTATGTTTCAGGTGCTTGCCTGCAGCTATGAGATAACAGGATCAGCTATGCGCGGGCTCGGCAACTCCATGACACCAATGATCCTGACGGTTTTCGGGACCTGTGTCCTCAGGCTTGTGTGGATCTACACTGTCAACGCCCATTTCCATCAGTTCGACATCCTGCTCAGCATCTATCCGATCACATGGGTAATTACAGGAACAATGGTGATCATTGCCTACATATACACAGCAAAGCGCCGGCTGACAGGCAACCGGCGCTCTGTATGATGAGATTTTTCATTACAGTCGGAATGCGATAGGCAGAATCAGATAGACCGGAACTGGAGCTCCCGAAATACGGCCGGCCTTCCACG
Source organism: Paramuribaculum sp. (assembly GCA_029058705.1). Lineage (GTDB taxonomy): Bacteria > Bacteroidota > Bacteroidia > Bacteroidales > Muribaculaceae > Paramuribaculum. Next base: position 2,128 of record JAIDXA010000336.1, read on the forward strand.
AAGGCATGCTGCGGATAATCCTTACAGCCTCGCGGTCAATCGATTCCTCGACACCGCGGACAACCTCTATGTCTGAGATCGAACCGTTCGGATGAACAATAAAGCCGCACAACACACGGCCTTCGATCCGAGAATCGTAAGCCTGACGGGGATAATTACGCTCATGGTTGATAAAGCGCATCATGGCATTGTCACCACCAGGAAATTCAGGAGGCACATCGACAGCATCAGAAGCATAAGCCTCGACAACAACAGACTGCGAGCTGCTGTAATATGAGACCTTGCATCGTTGCGCCAACATGGGCGGGCAAGCCGACGCCATGATAAAACAAGATAGCAGTATGCGGTTATTCAACAGGGTCATAGATGTAAGAAGAGAGTTAAGGTTACAAATAACAGACGGAATAAACCGATGAAGAGATTCCGGCAAGAAATCAGCCCATTGCTTATTCGCACCATGATTGTTTCGTGGGGCAAAATTAAACGCACCTGTGCATTTGACCAAAAAATCAGTCTTCATTTTGTGAATGATTATTATTGTTTTAAATTTGTTGACATTTCCCGCCCACAGTCCAGACAATATCGCCCCCTGTTGTCCGTTTAGAATTTGAGCGGCATTTTTCCACTGCGGAAAGTCGACCCGCGACAAGAGATTTGTTCCAATCATATTAGTTTGTCAGGGAACAAATCCGTAATTTTGCAATCTGAAAAATGTACATGTCCGGTTTCCCAAATATTTCCAGCAAGCGGCTTTTCCCTTTGATTGCCCTGGCGTTTGCCCTGACTTCGGCAGGCGCAGATTCGTCGCCTGCCTACAACTATCTCAACATTCCTTCATCGGCACACATCTATGGACTCGGAGGAATAAACATTTCGACTGTCGACGACGACATCAACGCAGTTGACCAGAATCCGGCTCTGCTCGGCCCGGAATTCGAGAGCCAGATCGGACTCAACTACATGCACTATATAGCCGGCTCCAATTTTGCCGGAGCCAGATTCGGGACAGCGGCAGGCGAACATGGAGCATGGTCGATCGGCATCCAGTATTACGGCTACGGCGAAATGGACCGCACTGATGTTTCGGGAAACATAACCGGCGCATTCTCGCCAAAGGATGTGGCTTTTTCCGGCATATACTCCCACGACATCACCGATCGCCTGCGAGGAGGCATCAGCCTGAAATTCCTCTACAACGCATATGGCGACTATTCGGCCATGGCTCTGGCCACAGACCTCGGCCTCAACTATTATGATCCGGAATCGGACCTTTCACTGTCGGCTGTCATAGCCAATCTCGGAGGTCAGATCAAGCGATTCGACAACCACTACGACCGGCTTCCGGTCGACCTGCGCCTGGGATGGACTAAATCATTCGGCAGTTTCCCGGTCCGATTCTCAGTGACGGCTTGGAATCTGACCAAATGGCATCTCCCCTATTATGAGACCGGCGACGGCACCAGCAACGACAATCTCAAGCTCAAGGACTCGTTCGGATCAAATCTATTCCGCCATCTCATTTTCGCCGCCGACTTCGTTCCATCCGACAAATTCCATATCGGAATCGGCTATAATTACAAGACACGAACCGACATGTCGACCTATTCCCGGTCGTTTCTTTCGGGATTTTCAATCGGCGCAGGGCTGCGGGTCAGCTCATTCAGCGTAGGTGTTGCCCTTTCGCAGCCACACACCGGCGCAACCACTTTCATGTTCAACCTCTCAACCAATCTAAGCGAACTCTTATGACCAACTCCCAGACTCCACAGATAACCATAGCCATTGACGGCTATTCATCCTCGGGCAAAAGCACGATGGCCCGTCAGCTTGCAAAGACAATCGGCTACCGCTACATTGACTCGGGGGCCATGTATCGCGCGGTGACGCTCTATGCCCTCCGCCACGATATGATCAATCGTGCCGACAATTCGGTCAACGCTCCCCTTCTTGTTGCATCCCTCCCTGAAATCGCGATCGATTTCAAAGTAGACGGCGACAATCAGTCGACACTGCTCAACGGCGAGAATGTCGAGACGGAGATCCGCTCCATAGCAGTCAGCCAGTGTGTCTCGCCCGTTGCGGCAATCCCGCAGGTGCGCCATGCGCTTGTGGCGATGCAGCAAAAGATGGGCGAAAGCAAAGGCATAGTCATGGATGGCCGCGACATCGGCACCACCGTCTTTCCCAAGGCTGAAATGAAAGTTTTCGTCCGCGCATCAGCCCAGACCCGCGCCCAGCGGCGGCTGAACGAAATGATTGAAAAAGGCATAGCCACGACTTTTGAAGAGATTCTTGCCAATGTTGTCAGCCGCGACCACATCGATGAGACGCGCGACGAAAGCCCACTCCGCTGTGCCGACGACGCCATAGTCCTTGACAATTCAGTCATGAGCGTCGAGGAGCAGAACAACTGGCTTCTTGACCTTTACAAAAAGGTGGTTGCATCGCTATGAGCAGGATTGTCGAAGTTGAGATAGATTCCGGCTCCGGATTCTGCTTCGGAGTGACAGCCGCCATTGACAAAGCGGAGACACAGCTCAACATCCACCCCGAGCTTTATTGCCTGGGCGACATCGTCCACAACTCCGATGAGGTAGAACGTCTGCAAAACAAAGGTTTGCAGACGATCACCCACTCCGAAATGTCATCATTGAAAGACGTCAACGTTCTTCTGCGAGCCCACGGTGAACCTCCATCGACCTATCAGCTCGCGGCGCGCAACAATATAAACATAATAGATGCGACATGTCCGGTGGTGCTGCGGCTGCAACGCCGCATAAAAACAACCTACAACACGCCCGATCCTCCACAGATAGTCATCTACGGAAAAACCGGTCACGCGGAAGTCAACGGTCTTGTCGGGCAGACCGAAGGGACAGCCATCGTTGTCGATGACACTTCGAGCCTCGACAATATAGACTTCTCCCGTCCGATCGCCTTATATTCCCAGACCACCCAATCGCTCGAAGGCTACAGGAGAATGCACGACCGCATCGTTGAACGCGCTGAAAAAGGAGTGGAAGTGACATGTCATGACACTATCTGCCGTCAGGTAGCCAACCGGGCCGAACGGCTTGGGGCTTTCGCCGCATCCCATTCGGTCATTTTATTTGTCTGCGGAAAGAAGAGCAGCAACGGCCGTGTCCTCTACGGCCACTGCCTTGAATCGAATCCCCGCACCCACCTGATCTCCAATCCGTCGGAAATCGATCCGGACTGGCTGTCGGAAGTCAGTTCAATCGGAGTCTGCGGGGCCACGT
>JAIDXA010000337.1 GCA_029058705.1 Paramuribaculum sp.
CCATAAAAGACCTCAATAAACCCACAAGAATGAGTTATAACATTTTTTTCGTAGTAAATTTAAACAGTTTCTAAGAGCCACATCTCTGATATACCGCGAGGCTGCTGTCGGAATCTCTCCGCGCAGCCTCGCTTTTTTGTCACTGCCTGTGGCCCGGGTCGGAAAAACACGTCACATCACTGCGATTTCTTCCCGTTTTTATTGGCTTATAACAGAATAATGTATATCTTTGAAAACCAATATTTATCAATACCATTTTTCAATCAATTAACCATTATCACTTATGAACAAACTAAAACAGTTACTGACAACTGTCGTTTGTGCATTTTCTGTACTTTTCGCAACTGCCGCCGAACCATCGCCCGGCTATCTCGACCTGAACGGCGTCGACAGGTACATGAAAATCGCATCGAGCTCCGACTTCGACATAGCGCAAGGCGGTTCTCAGACCGTAACGCTTGATGTGATGCTTGCAACCGACACAGGCGACCTGCAGACAATCATCGGAAACCGGTTCCGTCGCTACCAGAACCGGAACAACAATGATGTTTCCGGATTCGAGATCTACAACATGACCACCTACAACTCGACTGCACATGTCTACCCCGCTTCAAGTTGGTCAGCGGCCAACATCAATGCCTCGAAGACAATGAAGGCCGGAACATGGGCTCACCTCGCTCTTGTCCACGATGGCGCTTCAGGGCAGATTCGTTACTATATCGACGGTGTTCAGAAAGGGTCCGTAGCCACCAGAAATCTTTCCCTTCCATGCTACGCCGACATCCTCGTCGGGTGCCGCTACAACCTTAAGGACAATACAACGTCATCCCTGTCTGATATCAGTGGATTCGCGAATGCGAAGATCGACAATCTCCGCATCTACTCTTCGGCACTGTCGGCATCTCAGGTTGCCGCCGACAGCGGGTCTGACGAACCTTTGGCCGGCGCCGGACTCATTGCCGCCTACAGCTTCGACAACATAAACGGAACCACTGTCCCTGACATCTCCGGAAACGGCCATGACGGAACCTTAGCCGGCGTGTGGCCTGAATACGGGGCTGACCAGTCGACCAGCGCGACGCTTCTGATCAACTCCTCTGAAGGCGGGTCGCTCAAGGTTACTCTTGCCGACGGAACTCTTGTCGCCTCCGGCGATGATGTACCGGCCGGACAGCCTTTGACCGTGCAGGCGCTTCCTTCAAAAAATTTCGTCCTTGCTTCCCTGACACTTAACGGAACTGCACTGCAGGTCGACGGCGAAGGGAAAGCGTCGTTCTCAATCAGAGGGGCCTCCACTCTCGCGGCTGAATTCTCATACAGCGATGCCGATGTCCTTAAAGTTCCGGTTTTCAGCATGAACGAAAACGGTTCTAAATTCTATCGCATCCCGGCGCTGATTGTCGCTGCCGACGGATCGCTCGTTGCTGCCGCCGATCAGCGGGGGGCTTCGCTCAGCGACCTTCCGAACACAATCAGCATCGTGACTAAACGAAGCACCGACGGAGGGCTCACCTGGAGCGACATGACAATCGTGGCGCAGGGCAACTCCGCTACCGGAAAAACCTACGGTGACCCTGCTATTGTTGCCGACCGCGAAACCGGACGAATCATGCTCATCTTTTCCGGCGACAACGGATTCTGGCATTCCACCCGCAACAACCGGGCCGGGTTCTACTACTCGATCAGTTCCGACAACGGCCAGACATGGTCTGAACCTGTTGCTTTCACCGATCAGGTCTACCAGTCCTCATGGCGCGGCGCGTTCGCGTCTTCAGGCAACGCCGTCCAGCTTCGGAACGGACGGATCATGTTTGTCGCAAACGCCCATTGCAGCGACACTTGGGGAGCTACAACATACTGCTACGCATGCTATTCCGATGACTTCGGGCTCACTTGGCATGTGGCCAACGCCGCGCAGAATATGCCGGCTGACGCTCGCGGAAATGAAGCAAAAATAATCGAACTCGCAAACGGCGACCTCCTGATGAGCATCCGTTCGGGTGGAAAACGTCGGTTCTCCCGCTCGACCGACGGTGGTGTCACATGGTCTGCCGCATATCAGGTCAGCGACCTGCCCGAACCCGATTGCAACGGCGATATAATCCGGTTCCCATCTATCGACGGACGCAACCGTATCCTCCATTCCCTGCCGAATCACTCTTCCATACGCCAGGACGTAAGCGTAGCCCTCAGTTACGATGAAGGCGAGACCTGGCCCGTCAGAAAACAGCTCATTGACGGATATTCAGCCTACTCTTCTCTCGCTGTCCTTCCCGACGGCTCGATCGGATGTCTTGTCGAAGAAGGCAAGTGGGACAGCAACCTGCCGGGCGATGACGGTTTCGATCTCTATTTCATGAAATTCACCCTCGACTGGTTGACCGATGGAGCTGACACCTACAACCCGTCGGCCGAATCCGACAAAGATGCACCCATTTTCATAACGATCGGCCAGAGCAACGCCGACGGATCCGCATTCTTCGATACTGCAATCGACGATGAAATGAACCTATGGTACTCCTCTGACGAAAATAGCCGCATGATGAAAATGTGGTATCGGAGCACCCAGGTCCAGAACCAGCCCGCCAACAGCCTTGGCGAAGCCGCACGTTGGGTCATCGACGGAACAACGACCGACGTACAGCCCGGTTGGCTCGATCTCTGGTATCGTAATGAAAACACTCTCGGACGGACTGCGATGAACATGATCCACGGCTATGGAACATACTCTGTCGGTTCCGGTACCGACTGCGCGCAGGGACGCCGCGGCATGGAAGGATGTTTCGGAATCAGATACGGCCAGGCATACCCCGGCAAACCGCTTTACATGATCAAACTCGGGGCCTCTGGCTCGTTCATCTCTTCTTGGGCAAACGAACAGGATGACCATAACTGGAACTATTTCTTCGACAATATCTTCCGACCCGCCGTCGAATCCCTCCTTGCACAGGGAAAACGTCCGCGTCTGGCAGGCATCTGGTGGATGCAGGGATGTGCCGACAAAAACAAAGACAAGGCCTACTATAAGGAATGTCTCAACCGGCTCATCGAACGCTGCCGCACCGAACTCGGATTCGAGGATGGAAAATTCTATATCGGACATATTGTCAAACCCGGCGAATCGACTGTAAACCCCTCGGGATCTGTTGAATTCAGCCAGAACGTCCGCGACGCTCAGGATGAAGTGGCCGCTGAAACCGACGGTGTCGAGACAATCGACACCAAAGACTGCCCGCTGCAGTATGAAGCAAACTTCAACGGCTATATCCATTACAACCATGCCGGCGTAAACGCTATCGGCGACATGCTGGCCGACAGGGTGATCGCCGACGGACCTTCGGAATGGACTCTGTTCTCCACCCCCGGTAAATGGGAAATGACCGATGGAAAGGCTGTTTTCGTGCCCTCTGTAGGAAATCCCGAAATAACATATTCTCAGGAAGGTTCGGTGGTGACCGCAACAATCGTCTATCCCGGATGGTCCGAACTGAAATCTTTTGACATGGCCGAGGCCGGAATCGCCTCGCCTGGTTATCTCGACCTTGACGGCAATGACCGATTCATGCGCATTGATAAAAGCGCTGATTTCGACATCGCTCAGGGAGGGTCGCAGACCGTTTCCCTGCGCATCAGTCTCGACCACGATCTCGCCAGTGGAGAACTTCAGTCCATCATTGGCAACCGTTTCCGGCGCTTTCAGTCATCAAACAACAACGACGTTTCTGGCTTCGAGATCTATAACATGCGCAACGCTTCGGCCAACTATAACTCTACCGCCCACGTCTATCCTTCTTCAAGCTGGTCTGCTTCGAACATTAACGCGACTAATTCCATGAGCGCCGGTTCGTGGGCTCATCTTGCTCTTGTTCACGACGGTGCTGCCGGACAGATCCGTTACTACATCGATGGAGTGCAGAAAGGGTCTGTCGCAACAAAAAATCTTGCACTCCCTTGCTATGCCGACATCCTGGTCGGTTGTCGCTACACTCTTGCCGATCGGACGGTGTCGTCTATCTCGTCGCTCGAAGGCTTCGCTGCCGGGAAAATCGATGACATACGCATCTATTCCACAGCCCTGTCGGCCGAGCAGATCGCCGACGACAGTGTCTCCGACACGCCTTTGTCCGATGCCGGTGTCATTGCTGCCTATGATTTTTCCCGCATCTCCGGATCTGAGGTTGACGACATTTCCGGAAATGGTCATACTGGCCATCTCGTCGGTTCATGGCCTGCATATTCGGTCACTAAGTATGCCGTGACCGTTGAAGATCCAGAAAACGGGACTCTCTCGGTCTTCAACGGCGATAATCCGGTCAGTTCTGGCGATATGGTGGAGGAAAACACCGTTCTCACTATCGTCGCTGAGCCCGATCCGAATTGCCGGCTGATTGCCGTAACGGCCAACGGCCAAACCATAGAAGGCGAAACCTACACCGTTACCGGAAACGTAACATTTGCCGCACGGTTCAAGTCAAAATACATTGCTCCCGAAGGCAACAGCTACCGCGACAACTATCTTACTTCGATTGCGACAACCGGCGCCGCCAGAAACATCTCAGTTGACTTCACGTCCCACCCCGGGCTCTATAACGTTCTTGCCGATACCGTGACTGCTGATCCTGGCAAATCCTTCAACCTCAATCTCGTGGCGAATTCACTTGGAGACCCCTCTTCTTCAACCGTCCGTGAGGACATGCGCTTTTGTCAGGCCTACATCTTTGCCGACTGGAATGGCACTGGTGATTTTACCCTCATGAACACAATCGGGACTCATTCCCCGGGCGGAAATTCACCGCATACCAACATGCACATCTACGGCAACTATGATGATGTCATGGAAATCAGTCAGCAACTCGAAGTGCCCGCCGGAATCCCATCCGGAACCATTGCCAGAATCCGTGTAATCTATCAGAACGCCTGGACAAATCTCGGAACAACGGCGACTCCCGATCCAAACGCCGCCAATCTCGACAAAGGAATCGCCTATGATATAGATGTGAAAATTGTCGAAAAGAACACATTTACCGTAATCGCTAACGTGACAAACGGAACGGCGACTGTCGAAGTCGGCGGTGAGGGCGGCTTCATCGCTCTTCCTGAAAATGGACTTGTGATTGAAAAAGGTACTGCAGTGGCGGTCCGCTTCGCTCGCGCCTCCTCAAACCACAACCTGACCTCTTTCAACGTAAACGGAGTCGACGACATGGACCACATGGCTGCTCTCTCGCAGACAATCTATTCAATTCCGGCTATCGACAATGACTACACATTCGACGTTGTCTACTCTCTGCCTCAGTTCACTCTGACTGTTGTCAATCAGGAAAATGTGGACCCCGAAACTTGCTACTACGGCGAATTCCGCAATAACCAGAATCAGCCCATCGGGCAGGCTGGCGAAAACAGCGTGACTGTCGATAAGGGAACAACAGTCTATTTCACCATAATGTCGCCCCGTTCCGAAAGCGGCTACACTTTCCAGGGACTGACCGACAACGGCGAAAACGTCACCAGCCAGCTGATGCCGTTTGGCGACGACCTGATGTACTTCCTGACCAACATCTCCGCCGATCACCTCCTTGTCGTCGAACAATCCTATGCAGGCATCCTTGCCGTAGGCGATGACGCTGCCGGAGCGTTGAAATACAGCAATGGCGTCCTGTCTGTTTCCGACACCGACGCTCTGATTGAACTTTTCGACGTCAACGGACGCCTTGTCCGCCGTGCCTATGCAGACACAATGCCCATCAGCGATCTCGCAGACGGCATCTATGTCGCGAAGGCAACTGTTCCCGGAGCTGCCTATTCTCTGAAATTCGTCAAATTCTGACGTAATTAGAGTCTGTTTACTTTTAACACAGGTTAGCATAAAGATGGATTTCTGAGTGATTTCAGCGAGTTGAGAAAGGAGCAATTGCCACATTGCGACTGCCGAAACTTGGCTGAAAGAACCCAAAAGACTCCTCAGGATTGTTTTGAAGGTTATACCTTCCATTCGTTTTATTGTTAACGCGGTTTAAATTCAAACACTCTCTAAACTGTTTCGCAAATTGGCGCTGTGTCAAATTCATAATTTGGCACAGCGCCTGATCTTTTCTGCCAGATCCCTCACGCGACTCCCCGATGAGCCATTATGACAAACGGAAACTTTCCGATAAGCACCCCGAAATTTTTGCTTCTCCACGGCTCTTTCATTTAAACTAAAATAAAGAGCACATCCTCCCTTACCCGCTTCAGTCCGGAGCGGGTAATTTTTC
>JAIDXA010000338.1 GCA_029058705.1 Paramuribaculum sp.
AGCTCGCTCCGAACCTGATGGGTGCGATTGCGGTGTCGGCCTATTCCTACATGGCTCTCGTTCCTGTTATCCAGCCTCCGATCATGCGTCTGTTTACTACCAAAAACGAACGTCTGATCAAGATGAAACCGGCTCGTGCGGTCTCTCAGAATGAAAAGATAATTTTCCCGATTGTCGGCATGCTTCTGACTTGTTTCGTGGTGCCTTCCGGTCTGCCCCTTCTTGGAATGCTCTTCTTCGGCAACCTGCTCCGCGAGTGTGGTGTCTGCAACCGTCTGGCAAAGACTGCGTCGAACGCATTGACAGATATCGTCACTATTCTGTTGGGTATGACTGTCGGAGCATCGACTCAGGCTTCCGAATTCCTGACTACGGAGACTATCGGAATTTTCGCGCTCGGTTTCATGGCGTTTATCATAGCTTCGACAAGCGGTGTGATTTTCGTCAAGATTTTCAATCTCTTCCTTCCGAAATCAAAGAAAATCAATCCGCTTATCGGAAATGCCGGTGTTTCGGCTGTGCCGATGTCCGCGCGTATTTCCAATAATCTCGGTCTGGAATATGACCCCAACAATTATCTGCTGATGCACGCAATGGGCCCGAACGTGGCCGGTGTGATAGGCTCTGCTGTTGCAGCCGGTGTGCTTCTCGGTTTCCTTGCATAAGCCGGGGCTGAGACACTCTGAATAATAAATCAAACGCGGCGTCCGGCCATTTAAGGTCTGATGCCGCGTTTCATCATATGATGTATGAACTGCGATGCGCGAGAGGGGGCGGTGTGTTTTTTGCTGCCTCAGAAAACACTTTTTAATTTCGGAGTGTTATATTGTCAAACCGTCAAACATAGTGCGTAATTATAATCCAGACATTTGCAATGATTACTCAGAAAGTCATAGAGCAGTTGTATAAGACATACAAGAAGCCGCCGGTAACCGCCGATGATCTCGATATAGATCTGTTGTTCATTCATGTTCTTGAAAATCATGATATCGCAATCGATGACCATGCGAATCTCATTGTAGGCAGTCTGCCTGTCGGATCGCCTTTCCACAAGATTCCTCTTGGTCATATCCACGCGATTGTCGAGTTTGAGAACCGGATTGCGATTGTGCTCCATTCGTCTATTCTGTTTCTGAACAAGTATGACAGTCGTTCGAACGTTCATATAAGGATGCCGAAGCGGTCTCTGCTTGACAAGATTTTTGCGCGCGCCGATTGTGAATGATCGCGCACGCACAAAAAACTCCGGCCGGAAATCAAATTTCCGGCCGGAGTTTTTTTGTGTGCCGCGACAAACCGCGTCTGGGTTTATGCGCCTTTTACTTTGTCGACAATCGCCTTGAATGCGGCGGGATTGTTGAGGGCGAGGTCAGCGAGCACCTTGCGGTTGATTTCGATGCCTGATTTGTGGATGAGACCCATCAGCTTGCTGTAGGACAGGTCTTCCTGACGGGCAGCGGCATTGATACGCTGAATCCAAAGTGAGCGGAAGTTGCGTTTTTTATCTTTACGGTCGCGGTAAGCGTAGGTGAGACCTTTTTCCCAAGTGTTCTTGGCAACGGTCCAGACGTTGCGACGGCAACCGAAGTAACCACGGGTGAGTTTTAAGATTTTCTTTCTGCGAGCTCGAGAAGCTACATGATTTACTGATCTTGGCATTTTTTAAAATGAATTGTGAAAGTTAGCGGCTATTGCTCTTGAGTGCTAAACATTCGGTTAGTAAAAAGTGGGTAAATAAAAACACACGAATTAAAAATTCTGATTCAGAGAAATCTCCGAAGCTTACTTGAGCCCGAGCAGTTCCTTGACGCTCTTTTCGTTGGTTTTGTCAACCAAAGTAGCGTGAGTCAGGTTGCGTTTCTGCTTTTTGGTCTTTTTTGTGAGGATGTGGCTCTTGAAAGCGTGTTTTCTCTTGATCTTTCCTGATCCGG
>JAIDXA010000339.1 GCA_029058705.1 Paramuribaculum sp.
TAAATTTACTACGAAAAAAATGCTATAAATCATTCTTGTGGGTTTATTGAGGTCTTTTATGGTTGTTTTCACCGAGTTTCATCGGTCACATAGCCCGCTATGCTCCCTCTTCAACTCGTAAAAACACCTCATAAAATCCTCTCAATCAATCCCACAACTAAATTTAAGCAATTTCTAAGAATTCCGTTAATTCAGCGACTGCGCAATGTTGATTTCCCACATAGTTTCGGCTCTGGAGCGTTTCGCTCCGCCGGCATTGCAGGAGGAGTATGACAACTGCGGGCTCATTCTTGGCGATTCCTCGAATGAGTGCAGTGGTGTTTTGGTCACTGTTGACGTGACTGAGTCTGTTGTTGCTGAAGCTGTCAGCAAAGGCTGCAATATGATTGTGGCACATCATCCGATAATCTTCAAGGGAATCCGCCGTCTCAACGGCAGGACACCGCAGGAGCGGGCCATAATTTCGGCGATAAGAAACGGTATTGCGGTCTATGCATGCCACACATCGCTGGATTCCGCGCCTGGAGGTGTCTCCCAACGAATGGCGTCGATGCTCGGACTCGAGTCCGTCGGTCCTCTTGAACCGGCCAATGGGAGAATGCTCAAGCTCCAGGTTTATGTTCCGTCGGCACAGGCTGAAGATGTAAGGATGGCGTTGTTTGATGCCGGGGCCGGAGAGATCGGCAATTATGATTCGTGCAGCTACACTCTTACAGGTTTTGGATCATTCCGGGCTTTGCCCGGATCGAATCCGTTTGCAGGAGAGGTTGGCAGGCTTCATTTCGAGAAAGAGGAGTGCATTCAGGTCGTTCTGCCGTCATGGCGTCGGCGTGCGGTTGAATCGGCATTGCTTCAGGTTCATCCATATGAGGAGCCGGCCTATGATTTTATCGAGATCCGCAACAGCCTTCCGGATGCCGGTCTCGGAGCGGTCGGGAATCTCCCCGAGCCGCTTACGCCCGCGGAGATTGTCGATCTGGTCAAAACGACGTTCGGGTCTCCGGTTGCGCGGTGCAATGAGTTTCCCCTGGATGCCCGTATCCGCAGGGTGGCGCTTTGCGGGGGATCGGGAAGCTCGTTGCTCGGGCGGGCTATAGCCTCGGGTGCCGGTGTTATGGTAACGTCCGATGTCAAGTATCATGATTTTGTAGATTATGCCAATGACATCCTGATAGTCGACATCGGTCATCACGAAAGTGAAAAATGCAGCAAAAGCATTATTTTTGATATTATTTCAGAAAAATTTCCTAACTTTGCAGTCCGGAACTCCCAATCCGACGTAAATCCGATTAAATACATGTAAGCAACCCTTATGGCTACATCAGATAAAAATAAGAACGAACAGACGCTTTCAGTGGAATCCCGCCTGAAATCACTCTACGAACTCCAGACCATTCTCTCGCAGATTGACCGCATCCGTACTGTGCGCGGTGAACTCCCCCTTGAAGTCAGCGATCTGGAGGACAGTATTGAGGGATTAAATACCCGTATAGCCAACTTCCGTCAGGAAATTGAGGATCTCCGCAAAAAAACTCTTGTGGAAAAAGAGAAAATCAATGAATCGCAGTCGAAGATAGCTACATATAAGGCGCAACTTGACAATGTGCGCAACAATCGTGAATTCGACCTTCTTTCAAAGGAAATAGAGTTCCAGACTCTTGAAATTGAGCTTTCGGAGAAGCATATCAACGAATACCAGCGGGTTATCGACAACAAGACCGGCGAAATAGCCGCTACAGAGGAAACCCTGTCGGATCAGCAGCATATCCTTGCGGAGAAGAAGACCGAGCTTGAAGAGATCGTTTCTGAAACCAAGCAGGATGAGGAGCGTCTGCGCGAACAGGCCAAGGCACTCGAGCCGAAGGTGGATTCGAGAACTTTGTCGGCATTCAAGCGCATCCGCAAAAACACCCGCAACGGTCTTGGAATCGTTTACATCCAGCGTAACGCATGCGGTGGCTGCTTTAACCGTATTCCGCCGCAGAAGCAGATGGAGATAAAGATGCACAAAAAAATCATTGTCTGCGAATATTGCGGCCGTATCATGATTGATCCCGAACTTGCGGGAGTGCAGTAAGAATACAGAATTTATCATAACGGAAGCGTTTTCCGGATCGGAATCGTTTACGTTATTGAAATAATGCGGTAATAGCTCAGTTGGTAGAGCATCAGCTTCCCAAGCTGAGGGTCGCGAGTTCGAGCCTCGTTTACCGCTCATTTTAAGCGGCGGGCCAGATTCCCATGGAATCCGGCCCGCTGCTTTTCAAGGGATATTCTTTTGGTATGGGGTCTAAGAGTATGTTTACTTTTACCACGAATTAAGAAATAAATTCAGTTTCTAAAAGTCAATTTCGCGGGATGATGATTTTTTTAGATTTATCACCGCTGACAATTATGTATATTCCCGGCTTTCCTTTGTGTTTGTCGCTGCCGGGACGTCCCCTCAGATCATAGATTGTAGAGACGCCTGTTTCAACATCGTCTTCAATCTCATTGATTCCGCTTGTCCCGCACACGTTTAATGTTATGGTGGCGGGTTCGACGCCAAGTTGTTCTGATTCAATTCTGAAGTTTTGCGTCCCTATTCTTATCGGATTGATGTCAATGGTTATATATCCTGGCTGGACATCAGTGATTGTCACGGTTGCAATCGGGTCTGTTGCGCTGTCAGTTGCGCTGATGCTGAAATTTTTATTTGTGGCATGATGGGACGGCACGATTCCAATGGCTGCTTTTTCCGGTCCGTCAGCCGTTACGGGGAGGGATTCTATTGACTGAATCAAGGAATAAAGATTGTTGCGGCTGCATGTCTCGTTATATCTGTCCCATGCCGAGGGGGATGTGTAGATGCTGCAATTCTCTGACAGTCCCGGTGCGATCAGGTTTATATACTTGAAGACCGGGTTGTCGTTGTGCAGGTGTATCTGTTCAAGGGCTTCACAGTAGGCAAATGCGTTTGTCCCGATTTGTTTGACAGACGATGGAATGTCTATTGACAGGAGTGACCTGCATCCGGCGAAGGCTTCCGGTTCAATGGCCGTTACGGGATATTCTGAACCGTCAAACTCCACGTTGTCGGGAATGGTGACATGTCCGGAATGTGATCCGGCATGATGTTTCACTATGGAGGCTTCGTTTTGGCCATGCGGCGCGAATGAAAATCCGTTGTTGCCGTCCTGGCTTACCCGAACCCGTTTTCTTGCTGAAATCTCACTCAGGTTGTTTGTATATGCGACATCGTAGGTCCCAAAGGGGATGTCGATTGTAAAGTCGTCGGCAGAATACAGGTAATACATGCTTCCTGTATTGATGTTGGAGTTATATATATAGTAATTTTTTACTATGGTGTTTTTGTCGGGGATGTAGAATGTGACTCCTATTTTTGCTTTTTTGCTTTTTGTGCAGACAACTTGTGCAGTGTGTGGCCATGTTTCTCCTGCGGTGAGCAGTTCCGGTATGTCAGTTGCGTTTTCGATCCTGAGGCTTTCGGATGACGACCATCCTGGTTTCGGTGAGCCGTCGGCCAGGGACAATGAGTATTCATTGTTGTCGAGTCGGAAGCCGTTTTTGTCGGTGCATGTGATTGTGTATTCGCCGGGCGGCAGAGGATTGTTTGCGGTGTCACATAATGACAATGTGCATTCGGCGGATCTGTTGTCGCCGGCATATATTGTCATTTCCGAGCTGACACTGCACAGGGGTGTGGATTCTGTGTCATTTCCTTTTTTTGATAATCCGATTGATATAGTTCCGGCGTAGTCGACCTGCATGTCGTTTACGAGAGTGACCGAAATGTTGGCCGGATGTCCTGAAAAACATTCCTCAGGCAGTGTGACGTCGGCCAGGAAGAGCTCCGGTTTTGTGTTGAAACACTCGCATTGTCCGTCAGAGTCAACATTCAACAAGATGAAGTGTGGCATGTCGGTGCGTGGCCGTGTTATACGCAGCTGAGTTTCGGTCTTATTCATGTAGGCCGGATAGATTTTATAAACGCCAGCCGGCAGGTTCAGCTCCGAGAAGTCGCAGGTGTGTTTCGGATCATGTATTGAGGACCCTTTGAAGAGTTGATTTCCGGACCAGAAAACCATACGAGCCGCAATGTCATTATCCTCATCCATGAGAATGACACCGAGAGATGTGTCGAGATTCAAGCCCAGGCTTGTGAATCTGATGTTGAACGTTCCATTTTCATTATAGAATATTCCGCCATTCAATCCTTTTACGCACTCCGGAGTGTAGCCGGGGTCAGCGCCAGGCGGGACTGATTTCGACATCTGTTGCGCAGTGCTGAAGTTTTCGCCGCTTTGTGGCGGAATCAACGCCGACAGACGGAAGAAGCCCTGTTGGGCGCCGTCCCAACCCCAATTGACATGATAAAGCCCCCGGCTGCGGTATCCGTCGATCACGTATGCGTGACCTCCGCCGCTGTAGTGGACGGGGCGGCCCAATGAGAGTTCTGTGTATATTACGCGTTCCCATTCGGCTGCGTTGAAATTCTCGCGATCCATGAAATATGTGTTGTCCGGGTCGAATCCAAAATAATTGATGAGGGCGGTTGCGACATTGGTTGTGAATGCAGAGCTGCTTTCATTCCCATATTTCATGCCTGTTCCGATTCCGCAGGCAAGCATCAGGTTTGCAATTTCGCTTTTTTCATTGTCGGTTGAAGCGGCAGTGTAGGCATCCTTCATTCCTTTCAGGTTGAAGTCGGCGGAAGTGTAGTCGAATTCTATGGGATTCCCTTGTTCGTCATGGCCAAGGGAGCGGTATCCGGTTCCATTGTAATAGCCTATTGCTTTTACGACCTGTGCCATGGCTGTCGCCGTGCATCCTGTGACACTCCTTGTGCCGTTTTTTATTGGGCACAGGTCATTGTATGGGCTTGATTGTCCCCATCGTGTTGTCATTATCGGTTCTATATCGGTCCATTTGGAATAAAGCTGCGGCAGGCTGAGGTATTGGTCGGGGGAATTGGCACTGTCACCGGATTTTGATTCAGGGAGATCCGCCCGTTTGATGAATTCCCGGATTTCGGTAGTGTACAGGTCTGTAAGCCATTTCAGCCCCGGAATGCAATCGGGGTTGAATGTGCCGTTTTCGACATCTGCCAGAATTTCATAGATGCGGTCGTCGGCAGAGACAATTATGTAGCCGCCTTCTTCGCGGTTGAAGACATAATATTCCGGAGTTGTTTTGGCAAGATTGTAATGTGTTTTGTCTGTGTTTTCTGCCAGGATGGTGACATTTCCTGTTTTTGTGGTGTTCAAGGCTCTGTCGAGCGCTTCCTGAGGAGTCAGGGATCGTGCATTGCTGTGTGAAAACGAAAAAAGAGTGATGAAGATTGCCGTAAAAATAGTTCTTGTCATGATTTTGTTGAAATGAACCTGGTTGCGATAAGTGATGTATGTTGTCAGTTTATAGAGGATGTGGATCTGCCGATGGTTCTTCTAAACAAACGCGGACGACCCGAAAGGCCGTCCGCGTGTTTAGAATGCAATCTGCTATTGCAATCAAGCTTGTTTCTTGGGCATGCGGCGCTCTTTGATACGAGCTTTCTTGCCGGTAAGGCCACGAAGATAGTAAAGTTTAGCGCGACGCACTTTACCGTATTTGTTAACGGTGATAGAGTCGATAAACGGAGACTCGATGGGGAAGATACGTTCAACACCGATGTTGTCGCTCATTTTGCGAACGGTGAAGCGTTTTTTGTTTCCTTCGCCGGAGATGCGGATAACAACACCGCGGTACTGCTGGATACGTTCCTTGTTACCTTCTTTGATACGGTAAGCGACAGTAATTGTGTCGACGGGGTTGAATT
>JAIDXA010000034.1 GCA_029058705.1 Paramuribaculum sp.
TAGTAATCGACCCCATAATCATCGCCGCCGAATTCGAGTGTTAAGATATTGAGAGTGTAAAGTGCGAAACTCGCCTCGGTCCCCCACCACGTCACGCCTCCTTTCGATCGGCTGCGGCTGTCAGAGCGGCTGATATTGCCGCTTTCATCATAGATCCCGACCGACTCGCTTGCCGAACGCGAACTGCGTCGGTTTATGATATTTCCGCCGCCATAGAGCGAGAAGGTAACCTTGTCGATCTGGGCCGATCCCCACAGATTAGGCATCGGAATATTGTTTTGTGTGCTGTAGCCCAACCCGACATTGGCCATCATTCCTTTTATCGACGACCCCTGGACCGTCACTATGTTTAGGATCGCACCGATTCCCTCGGCATCTTCGCGCGCTCCCGGATCGGTTATCACCTCGATCCTCTTGATCATCGAGGCCGGAATCGCCTTGAATATCTCTTTCGCATTCTGAGTGAAAGAGTTGTTCGGACGACCGTTCTTGTAGATCTTGAAGTTCGACGAACCCTTTACCTTGATAGTCCCGTCAGGCTCTACGCTTACCAAAGGGACTTTCCTAAGCACCTCATCGAGATTCGACGTCCTCGACTCAAGATCGGCCTGCACGTCATAGCCTATGCGGTCTATCTCCTTGACAACAAGCGGACGTGTGGCCGTCACTGTCACTTCGCCGAGCAGATTGTCCGATTCGCCGCACTCCATTGTCCCCAGATCGGCCGTCGGCTTCGACTCGCTCACAACGAACTCCCTTACAGCCTCCTTCAGACCGACAACACTTACTTTAGCCCTGTAATTGCCCGGACGTTGAAGTTGACCCGAAAAAACGCCGTCCACATCCGTAACGCCATACGTTACCGGTTTCAGGGTATCGGCTGCCGAATAAATGCGGTAAGTCGCAAATTCCTGAGGTTCTCCTGTTGAATTTGTCGCACGGCCCGCGAATGTATAATTGATTGCAAAAATAGAATCAGCTGCAGCGGCCATAACCAAGGCCATCAAAAAACGTCTCATTTAAAAAATCAGAAAGGTGATGATAAGTAGGTGTGATAAACAATGGTTTGAAAATAATTACTTGATATATAATCATACTCCTAGAGAGTGTTTGAATTTAAATCAAATTAAGGCTGAGAGGATTTTTTGAGCGAATTCAGCGAGTTGAAGAAGGAGCATAGCGGGCTATGCGACCGATGAGACTTGGCGGAATTCGCCAAAAAAGACCTCAGGATTATTTTGAAGTTTATACCATTCATTCGATTTATTGTCAACACGGTTTAAATTCAAACACTCTCTTAGACGCAACGAAAGCCCGATTAGTTACACCGGGCTTCCTTTTTTTTCATCCGCAGCCTTAGGAACTGTCGCCGCAGGCTTGTCAGTCCTTGTCGTTCTTAAAAAGTTTGTGTTGCTCGTCAAGTTTGAAATTGCGGGCAAGAACAGCTATGAAACGTGAAATCTGCTTGATCGCCGCAAGTGTCTCCTCCGAAATCTCCTTTTTCTGCAGACGCATCATCAGCATCCCGTATAGCGCGTTGAAACACGTCTCGATTTCCCCGGGCTTTTCCTCACCGGCCTTGGAACGCAACTCGACGATATATGGCAGCGTACGGTAAAACTCCGCAGTATATTCCGCAAACTCCGGATCTTTCAACAGCGTCTGATGAAGATCCACCAGCGATGAAAGCACATTGCGGTTGATCTGAAGATGGCCTTTCTTTTCAACACCCTCGCGCCGCATCATGTCTATCAAAGACTCATACCATTCGGCCATCTCATGGCGTTGTTCGTCTGTCAGAGACGTGAATCGGTCAATCACATTCTCGCGGATCTTGTCAAGATCCAGATCATTCGCACGTATAAGATCTTCTATCTGCCACATATACAGCAGATATTCGGCTATATTTTCCTGACGTTTCTGTGATGCTGTAAACATATGAATATAAATTTCGGTTAAGTAACTCTGAGAGTTGCCCATTCATGATTAGAATGCAAAGATAACGCCGAAAGTTCTGCCAGTCGACTCATTCACACTTTTTAACGTATTGATAAGAGAGTGTTTGGGTTTAAATCAAATTAAGACTGAGAGGATTTTTTGAGCGAATTCCGCGA
>JAIDXA010000340.1 GCA_029058705.1 Paramuribaculum sp.
AAAAATTACCCGCTCCGGACTGAAGCGGGTAAGGGAGGATGTGCTCTTTATTTTAGTTTAAATGAAAGAGCCGTGGGAATTTGGGCGGCTTGTCGAGGTATTCCCGAAATAATTCGCTAAATTTGCACGAGAATGCACCGGCGGTTTCGGTTTCGGTGAGTTCTTTCTCTGTCGGCGACGCCTGGCTTCCCTTTCGAATCATTGAATTGTCTCATTTCTGTTCTTTACCAATATGTCGATAAAGAAACTGGTTATTATTTTGTTGCTTGTCGCAATCGGTCCGTCAGTCTCGATGGCGCAGTCTTTTTCGGGATCGAATTTCTTGAAGAAATTCTGTACACATGATTCAATTGACTTCGTCCATCTTTCATCGCCTCCGACAGCAGTCGACGGGCTTTTGATTGACAACGATGATTTTGACAGTCTGATATCAACGCCCGAGCGCCCATATCGTTCCGCCATTCTGGAATTTGCCGCGCCGGCGGTTTTTGACCGTTACGAATTACTCGACACGGTCGCGCTCCGCCCCGTCGGTCATGGATATTTCAACGATGCGTTTCAATGGCTCGATGACTACGAGACTTCGTTTTCGATTCTTGAGAATGCGCGGCAGAACTATGTATTCTCGAATCCGGACCGCGTCATGTATAATCTGGCAGACCTCCCCGAACCGCCGAAAGCCTATCGGGCATTTGTTGATCCATTGACAACTAATATCGTCGTTGAGGAAATCGATGTTTCTACCGATGAGTCTCCGATCCAGCTCGCCGCTGACATTTCCTATAAGAAATGGCTGAACAGCTTTGATGCGTCATTGCAGTTTTCCCAGGCCTATATTTCTCCTAACTGGTATCAGGGAGGAAACAACAATCTGAACCTTATCGGTCATGCGATCTATAATATCAAACTTAACCAGAAGTTCTATCCCAACGTCTTGTTTGAGACAACCGTGCAGTATAAACTTGCGCTTAACTCAGCTCCTGACGACAGTATTCACGCTTTCAATATATCTGAAGATCTTTTTCAGATCAACTCTACATTCGGTCTCAAGGCGGCGAAGCGATGGTATTATTCAGCCAACCTTCTTTTCAAAACGCAGTTGCTGAAGAGCTATCCGACTAATTCCCGCACTGTAAAGTCTTCGTTTATGTCTCCAGGTGAACTCAATATCGGTCTTGGTATGACTTACAACTACGAGTCGCCGAAAAAGAATTTTGCGTTCGGCGCATCCATTTCTCCGTTGTCGTGGAATCTGAAGACGTGTATGGATTCAGATCTCGATCCGACAGCCTATGGCATAGATGTTGGCAGACATTCAGTCAATACGTTCGGTTCGAGTGCGGAACTGAAAGCTATGTGGAAGGTCGCGTATAATATTGTCTACAACACCCGTCTATTCTGCTTCACAGACTATGGGAAGTTTCAGGCCGACTGGGAACATACAATTGATTTCAACATCAATAAATTCTTGTCGACGCGTCTGTTTGTCAATATGCGTTATGACACCCAGACACCTCGGCCGGCCGACAGTGACAAATGGCACAAGTTTCAGCTTAAAGAAATTTTCAGCTTCGGTTTTGCCTATCATTTCGGCGTGTGATAGGGCGAACATAGCTGCAAAACCAAAACAGCTCTCTCCTTTATGAGTTCAAAAAAAATTCTCATAATAATCGCGTTTCTGTTTATTTCTGTAACGGAAGCCTACGCCTCATCGAAACTGTTGGGTTCCCTTCCGCGGTCATCATATGTTATTGGAGATTTTTCTGTTGAGAAGCTTCAGGAAGATCTCAGGCGTCTGCCGCTCCATCATGTCGAGGGAATTTGGCGTTATACGGCGGAAATGACTGAGATCGCAATAGTCAGGCGTAGTTGCATCGATCGTGGAAAAAGAACTTCTGAGGAGGATGACCGCTGTTATAATATTGTTCTGATTCGCAGTGACAGCCGGGCTTTGCGGCCGGGAACAGTGATGGGTCTGATTGTCCCTTCGGCAAAAAACGGCGTTTATGAAGCTCGTATATACACCCGGAAGGCCGTTTCTTCAATGTTTGATCCACGCAAGTTTATTTTGCGTCTGTCGGATGATGGAAGCCGGTTGGTGTTTGATAGGAAGAAGTCGGAATTTTCGGTTAATCTGTGGCATTTTGTGCCATATCTCTGGCGCTATTCAGTGCGTAGAAATGTCTCGGAGCCGTCCGTTTCCGGCTGCATAAGGATTTTTCCTGAACCGGATTTACCGGTAGAGCCGCGTTATCTTTAGTTCTTGATGGATATGATGATGAGATTTTTGGTTATACTGCTCTGTCTGATTCCTGTATCCGTTTATGGGTTGGAAAAGACTACCCGCCGGAATCTGAAGGTGGCTTCCGGGGTGTTGCCTGATGCGGGCGCGAGCGTGGTTTTATATGACACAATAGAGGTGTCTGATGATATGGAGGTCCGTTTGTCTGGATTCGACAAACCCTTGCGATCCAATAAGGAAACGTTTTTCGTCACTAACAAGTCCGGTAATCTCCTCTCTGGATTGGTCATTGAATTCAATTATACCGATATGCAGGGACGACAGCTGCATAAACGGAACATGGATGTAGTCTGTGAGATCCCGGTTTCGGAAACACGTCAGATAACAATTCCTTCATGGGATCGGCAACAGTCGTTTTTCTACAGATTGTCGGCAAAGCCGAAGCGTGCGTCAGCAGTTCCTTTTGATGTGTGTTGCAGGGTCGTGGCTGTCATAATTAAAAAGAACTGAAAATATGTCACATCCGATAGACGAAATAAAGACAAAAGAAGAACTTACTCCTGAGTTCGAGGCTGCTTTCCGCGAGCTTATAGCCGAGCGGCCTTACAGAAAGGGGGACACGATATCGGCTATGAATGACATGCGTAGTCATCTGTTTTACATCATGTCTGGTTCTGCGCGTGTCTATTATATTTCAGGGGGAAAAGAACACACTTATTCGTTTGCATTTGAAAATGAATACATATCGCTGTCATATCCGCTGCTTAAGGACAGCGATTATGTGACAACTATAGAGTTCCTTGAGCCTACACTGGTGGCGACAGTCCCAATTGAGAAGATCCAGTTGCTTTTGAGGCAATATGATCCTGTTTCCATAGGCTTTGTGATAAAGGAGATGATCAAAGGCATGATGAAACAGATGTCGATGCTTGAGGAGCGTATCCTCGTGCTTCAGACATATTCTGCAAAAGAGAAATTTGAATGGATGGTTAACCGTTATCCTAAAATTCTCGAACGTGCCAATCTGACGCAGATTGCCTCTTATCTTGGCGTTACAAAAGAAACCCTCTATCGCATACGTTCGGGAAAGTATAGAGGCGTGTCCCCAAAGAAATAACGTTTTATCAGAAAATAAAAGACTCCATGTCTAAACAGTGAACTGCACCCCAAAAGTTGGACACAAAACTTTTGGGGTGCATTATGTATAGACGCCACAATTTTGAAGAAAGACT
>JAIDXA010000341.1 GCA_029058705.1 Paramuribaculum sp.
ATCTCCTCGCAATTCTCTCCGATCATTCTGTCGATCAGCGCGATAGCTCCGCGGTAGCGGTTATTCCGCCCGACCAGCGTGTCGTGGATAAATGGCGCATCGAGTTCTCCTTTCGAAATCCGCTTCAGAGCTTTCTCCCTGACTCTGGCGGTCAGTTCCGCGACCGCCCTTTCCGGATTCTTGTTCCGGAGTGCCTTTTCGACATCCTTCTCCTTAGCCATCGCGAGAATGCTTTTCTGCGGCGAGCGGTCAAACACATCCGTAAAATAGGCGAGATAGGCCGCAGCCAGCTCCTTATCCTTGATTTTCACCGCAAAATGATCCAGCAGATCCACAACCGGCGACAGGCTGTCGGCAAAGACCTGCCTCTCAGCCATGAGCCGCGATGTCGAATCTTTCAACCGCGCGATTCTGTCGACTGTCGGACGGTTGAGTCTGTCGATATGCTCCTTCATCATTCCGACGGCGGCCGCCGTGTCGACAACCGTCTGCCGTCTGAAACCGTGATTCTGGGCCGATGTGGATAATGATGCAAAAAATAAAACCGGGGCGATCAGAAATGTGATGCAGCTTTGTGTGTAATCCTTCATGTCTTTTGCGAGATTTATGATTCTCGCGTAAAGTTATTTAAGATCCAGCTAATTGCAAACTCCACACCGGCTCGCCGTTCAGAGAATTAACAATTATTAACCCCATCCCTTCATAGGAGAAATTCGACACTGGCGCCCCCGGATCATTTTCCGGAGAGAATTTCACTGGCAAGTGACGCATCTGCCGAAAGCTGCCGCTGCAATGATTCGAGCGATTCGAAAGGTTTTTCCGGACGCATCCTTCCGACAAAGTCGATCCTCAGGCGATGGCCATACAGGTCGCCCTCGTAACCAATCAGATGCGCCTCAATTGTGCGGACGGCCGAATCGGAATTGACTGTCGGACACGACCCGATGTTGACCATTGCCCTCACCTTTTCGCCGGGATTGTGTGAAAGATCCTCGACCATAGCCGCATAGACTCCGCCGCCGGGAACAATCAGCGACCGGTCGGAAGGCACAACGTTGGCAGTCGGAAACCCTATAGTGCGTCCGATCTGACGTCCGGACCCGACCGTGCCCTCGACCGAATACGGAAAACCGAGCCTGTCGGCCGCTTCTCCCACATTCCCCCGAGCTATAAGCTCGCGTATGCGTGATGAACTGACATCCGGCTCAGGAAGTTCCTCCGCCCCTGCAACATCGACTCCGACTTCAGCCCCGAAACGCATGTAATCGTCAAAACCGTGTTCCCGATCAGAACCGAACCGGTTGTTAAACCCGACAACAAGCGCCCGAACCCCATAGTCGCGGTGGAGCATCGCCATAAAATCACGCGATGTCATCCGGCGCAAATCTTCCGTAAAGTCAAGCATGATGACATCGTCTATCCCCCCTTCGAGCAGCCTGTCGCAGCACTCCCGGCGGGAACAAAGCATCGGAATTATCCGTCCCGGATCAACCACCGATGCCGGATGGGCCGAAAACGTCACTGCCGCCGCCCGCAGCGAACGGACCCGAGCCTCGACAACAACCCGCTCAAGAAGAGAGCGGTGGCCACGGTGAACCCCGTCGAACATTCCGATTGCGGCAACTCTGCCGGACGATCGTTCCGGCCCGTTTAAAACACCCATGATCAATCGACAGACAATCCGGGATATTCTTTCAGCAACTGATAGAATTCAGTTCCCGGACGAACCCATATGGTTTTGAATCCAAGAGCTTCGGCCGCCTTGCAGTTGGCCTCCGAATCATCAAGGAAAACAGTTTCTTCAGGCTTTATTCCGAACTGACGTTCAGCAATCCGGAAAATCTCCGAATCAGGCTTCATCACCCCGGCCTTGTAGCTTCTGACGCCATCCTTGAAATAGAATCCGACATCGTGACCCTCCTGGGCGAAATTGCGGGCTATTCCGTCGGCCCACATTATCGGATTGGTGTTTGAAAGCAGATAGAGGCTGAACTTCTCTTTCAGCCGGCGCAACTCCTCGAGCCGGTGGAGGGGTATTCCCACCAGAAACTTACCGAAAGCCGTGTCGATATTTTCATCGCTGACCTCACGGCCTATCATAGCGCGCACAGCCTCACGAAACATCGCAGGAGTGCTGCTTCCGTTCTCAATGTCGGCAAACGGCCCCGACTGGCTGTATTCACCGAGAAAACGGTCAGGATCCTCCATTCCGAGCTGCCGGAAAGCATCCACACAATTCTGGCGGCGTATGTCCATGATGACTCCGCCAAGATCAAACATCAGATTCTTTATCATAATATATGAAACTATTTGTCAATGCAAAAGTCAGCATTTTTCACCATTTCTGCAAGCATGTCTGTCAATCGCTCAGCGAAAGATGAACGATATGTGAAGTTTTTTTGTTATGTTTGCATGCCGAAACCGACACTCCGTGTTCCGTTTCATCACATTCATCAACCATTTTCCAAGAAATCCGAACCACGACACTTTCGCATGAAACAGCGTTTCTTCCTTATGCCGATGCTCGTCATGCTGGGCTTAATCGGCGCCATCGGGGCATATGCCGCCATTCCGGCAGGTTACTACTCCACGCTTAAAGGCAAAAGCGAGTCTGATCTGAAAACAGCCCTTTTCCAGATCATCAATCCCCACACTCTGGTTTCTTCATACCAGAACCTTCCGCAGTATTTCCAGAAAACCGATGTCTATCCCAATTCATCACGCTGGTGGGACATGTATTCCGACATTCCCCTCTACGCACCAAGTTTCAGCGGCCTCAACCGCGAACATTCCCTTCCGAAAAGCTGGTGGGGCGGATTGACCAACATTCCCGCCTACACCGACCTCAACCATCTATATCCCTCGGAAGCCGCCGCCAACCAGGCAAAGAGCAACTATCCGCTGGGCAAGGTTGTAGGGACAAAACGGTTTGACAACGGCATGTCGGTTGTGGGTGTAGGAGAAAATTCCGGGGGCGCAGCCTATGTTTTCGAACCTGCCGATGAGTATAAAGGCGATTTCGCCCGAACTTATTTCTATATGGTCACATGTTATCAGAACATGGACTGGAAATACACCTACATGTGTCGCAACGGCGTCTATCCCTCCCTACAGCAATGGGCAATAGACCTTCTTCTCGAATGGCACAGAGGCGACCCCGTCAGCCAGAAAGAGCAGGACCGCAACGAACAGGTTTTTCTTGTCCAGAACAACCGGAATCCCTTTATCGACCATCCTGACCTGGTCGAATACATCTGGGGCAACAAAAAAGGTCAGGCCTATGTTCCGGCCGACACCCCGGTTCCCGGAGGGGAAGCAAACCTCATCACACCCCCCAACGGAATGACACTCGACTTCAGCCAGACGGCTGCCGGCCTGACATCGACCGCACAGCTCCAGTTCAAAGGCGAGAACCTCGTCGGTTCGCTCGAGCTGTCGATTGGCGGCGCCGACCGTGCCTGCTTCTCTCTTTCAACCGACAATGTCGGGGCAAACGCCGCCAACGCCACATCCGGAACATGGATAACGGTCACATACTCACCGAAAAGCGTCGGAGTCCACACCGCCAACCTCATCATAACCGACGGCGGCCTTGACGAAGGATCCCGCATTGTTTCCATGCGCGGCGAATGCCTGCCGGCACCCTCTCTTTCACGGGTCAATGCAACATCGGCGACCGACATCACCGATGACACTTACACTGCCAACTGGGACGTTCCGGCCGACGAAACCATCGACTTCTACATCGTCACAATCCACCGCTACAGCAACTCCGGTGTGACCGTCGAAGAACAGGTTGCCGAAAACAATTCGCTTGAAATAACCGGATTTGCCAATGACACATACGACACCTACTCCGTACGCTCTTCCCGACTCGGAATCACATCGGAAGAGAGCAACGTAATAACAGTCAACCATAACGCGGCAATCGATTACGTCAACACCGAACTGCCGTTCGCTGTCGAAACCTATCCCGGCGGACTTGTCCGGTTCCGTTGTTCCGAAACCGCCGAAGATGTCAGAATCTTCGACATGACAGGACGTCTGACTACACACATCGACCATGTGACCGACCTTCAGGAAATAACTCTCCCGACAGGCGTCTATGCAGTGACAGCGCGGAATTCGCGTGTTCCTGTCAGAATAATCGTTTATTGACAATTTCATTTCCCATAATCCGGGCGGCTGAGAATCATCTCAACCGCCCGGACTCATTTGTGTGTGTTTTCATATTCTATCCTTTTTTGCAGGCATTCACCTATTGGATTTCGGGAGAGTGCCATACAGTTCCTCATAATCATCTTTCATTCGATAAGCGGCAGCTCTCCAGCCCCCACACCAATCACACAATACATCCAAAGATTCTTTTTCACATAACCCGGTCTTTCCGCAGACCGGCGTTTGAATCTCAAATTTGAAATATGCCGATAAAGGCTTTATATTATTGATTTTTCACAAAAATACGGATAATCCATGATTTACCCCCCCCTAATTGTTAAAACATATTAAATAGTTGAATTGCGATGTATTTTCTTACATATTCCGGTGTTTAATCGGCTTTCAGCTGACATTTTGTTTAATTTTCACATTATTTGCGACAAAAAAAATCGAATAATCAATTTTTAAACGTAATTTTGCATGGCAAACTCAAAAGTTCTAAAACTTCACATTACCAACTGATGGGAAAAATAGACAATCTCGACCGCAAAATACTTGAAATCGTCATGAACAACGCCCGCATCCCATCCAAGGATGTGGCCGCGGAATGTGGCGTTTCACGCGCAGCCATCCATCAGCGCCTTCAGCGCATGCAGGATCTCAACGTAATCACCGGATCAAGCTATAATGTCAATCCGAAAACGCTCGGCTATTCAACATGTACGTTCATCGGAGTCTCGCTTGTGCGTGGAGCCATGTATCGCGAAGTGATTCCCGAACTCGAAAAGATTCCGGAAGTGGTTGAATGTCATTTCACCACCGGCCCCTACACCATGCTCATAAAACTGTTCGCACGCGACAACGAACATCTGATGGAACTCCTCAACAACAAAATCCAGACCATTCCCGGCGTAACGGGAACAGAGACTCTGATTTCGCTCGACCACTCGATTCACCGGAAGATCCCCATCATGCACACTTGATCCCGGCCGACCGGATCGGATCACACGGACCGCGATATCGGTCTGCCGCCGCTTCCATAATCCAATGACATTTATCTTTCCGACATGAAACGCGATGCCTCTGTTTCAATAGCGAAGGCGTTTGCCATTATTCTCATGGTCATAGGCCACGCAGAATATCCGGGGCTGCTCACCTCATGCCTCTACACCTTCCACATGCCGTTGTTTTTCATCACAGCCGGCTATTTTTTCGGCCGTAAGCAAGCTGGAAATCCGTGGGAATTCTGTCGGAAACGCTTCAAAGGGCTATATGTCCCGATGGTGAAATGGAGTCTTATGTGGCTTCTGCTCCACAACCTGTTCCACCGCACAGGCATACTCAACGAAGTCTATGGAAACTGGGAAAACGGAGTGACACACCCTTATACGTTAAAGGAAGCCGCATCCCGCTGCGTGCAGATCGTCACATCGATGGCCGGCTATGACGAATTCATGGCCGGAGCATTCTGGTTTTTCCGTGGCCTACTCGTCGCAAGCATCCTCTTCCTTGTATTTTTCAGACTCATTGATTCGCACAGCCGGCGAATGGAAGAATGGCACGTGGCAACCGTAATCTGCCTGGGGGCATTGGCATTCACTGCAGCCCACATATATTTCGGATTCAAGATCTCGGTCATCCCCAATGGAGGATGGCGCGAAGTGTGGGGCCTGTTTTTCTTTGGCTGCGGAGTCATCTACCGGCGGTTTGAACCGGCAATAGGCCAAAGTCGGCTGCTGGCGCTCGGCTGCCTGCTACTTATATGCTTTGCGGGCACACAGCATTGGTCCGGCATGAACAACATCGGCCGCTACCGCGACCTGTGGAGTCTGCCGCTGACCGGATGCGCGGGATTCATCGCTGTCCATTTCCTTTCAAAAACGATAGCCCGCCGTGAGGGCAAAGCAAAGCGTCTGCTGGCGTTTATCGGCGAAAACACGCTCTACATACTCGTGTTCCACAATATCATTCAAAGCTGTCAGCGCGATTAAAATAGCATACTACGGGCTCGACTGGCGTCAGATAGGTTGTCATATGGTCATCCATGACTTTCAAGGCGACCATTTCTGGATTCTCTACACAATAGCCGGCGTCGGTCTGCCACTGGCCGGACTGACAGCTGCCAGACACCTGCGCCGTCTCGCCGCATCCAGACGGCAATCCGGATCAATAGCGGAAACTTGATCCGCCGAGAAATTCCCTCAGTAGAGACGTCGACGGCACATGTTCAACCGGAATCGAACGGAAATAGCTGAGAAAACGGCGAAGCCGTGAAGCCTCGGCATATTCACGCTGATCGTGAGGCACATCACGCAAAAGAGCGTCGGCACGGTCCTTCATCACACCCAGTTCAAACAAAAGTGCAGAGTTGAACATGACATCGGCATTTTCCTGATATGGGAAAATCCACCGGTTTTCGCCACGACGCACACTCGGCCAACGCCTTATGGTTTCGATTGGACTGACCTTACGGTATTTTGCATCGCGGATGATGCGGCGCAGCAGCCGGTTGTCGGTTGTCGGAATCCAGTTGTGGTCATCGATCGAAATAGTTGTCAGCGCAGAAACATAGACACGAAATTTCATATGGTCGGGAACCGACATGGTCAGCTCGGGATTCAGTCCGTGGATTCCCTCGATCAGGAGAATATTGTCGGACGAAAGTTTCATCCGGGTGCCGCGATACTCGCGCATTCCGGTTGCGAAGTTATAATACGGAAGCTCGACTTCCTCGCCGGCAATGAGTTTGTTGATATGATCATTGAACACGGGCAGGTCAAGAGCATAGAGGGATTCGTAATCGAAGTCTCCGTCTGAATCACGAGGCGTACGCTCGCGGTCGACAAAATAATCGTCGAGCGAAATCATTTTCGGCTTCAACAGGTTTGTCATCAGCTGGATGGCCAGACGTTTGGTGAATGTCGTCTTGCCTGACGACGAAGGTCCGGCGATCATGACAACCCGCGCCCCTCCTTCGTGGAACCGCCGCGTTATTTCAGCTGCGATAGCCGCGATGCGATTGTTGTGAAGCGCTTCGGAGACATTTATAACATCCTGCGACTGGCCCTTCATCACTTTCCGGTTGAGTTCGCCCACAGTCGATATTTCCAGAATCCGGTTGAAGGAGACATAATCCATGAATGCCTCGAACATCTTCGGCTGAGGCTCATAGGAAGCGGGTACGGAAACATCCCTGCCGGAGGGGCCGGCCAGAAGCAGACCGCCGTTAAGAAGCCTTATGCTGAACACCGAGACCTGCGATGTGTCAGACACAAGAGGCCCATAATAGCTGTCCGACAGCCCATCAAGCGTGTAATAGACCGTATAAAGTTCCTGAAGAGTCGAGAGAAGCATCACCTTATCGTCAAGCCCCTGACGGCGGAAAATATCGATGACCTCTTCTGTGCGTCGTTCAAAACGGACAAACGGCATGGCCGCCTTGCACAGCATACGCATGTGATCCCCGACACGTCTGACGGCATCGTCAGTCATGACAATAGTACCGTCGTTGCCGTCGATCCGACAAAAATAGCCGTTCGACAGCGAATGTTCAATCCGCAGACGGGCCCCGGGGAAAAGCGTATGGACCGCATGATAGAGCATCATGCAGAGCGAACGCACATACGTGCGGTTTCCGGCCGAGCTCTCCATTGGAAGAAATTCGACGGTTTTCGGAGAAAAAAGAGGAAAACCAAGCGCCTCGATCTTATTGTTGACAAGCGCGCACACTGGCGAAAAACCAAGTGGGTGATCCATCGAATCGAGAACCTCGACAAGAGTGGATCCACCATCGACTTCAACATATTGCTCCACATTGGCAATGTAGACCGGAATTTTCTTGTTCATAACGTGAGGAATTATAGAGGGTCGTGTTTATTAACAAATGTCTGCCTGCGCCTGCTTCATGAAAGCGGGCAGAACCGGCATCAGGCTTTTGTTCTCCGGCGCAGGTTGCGCGCCGTGCGATATGCATGGGCGGTAGCCATCGACTGACGGCGGCTGATTGCAAATCCGACGGCTCCGTCAAGAATTCCTCCACGGTAAATATATTCACCCAGAAACCGCCTGACGCCCATCAGGGCCGGCAGCCACGAGGAAATAGGTTTTGGCGATGCGGCAATGCTGACAGCCCTTATCTCTGCCTGCGTCATGCACCGTGCAAGAAACTCAGCCGACGAAGAGCAGCGGTAGTGCAACAGATCGCCTTCTATAAGCTGCGGCTTGACATTTCCGTTGAGGATCACCCGCTCTTCGACATCGTTCAGACTCCACGACGCGAAACGCTTGTCGAAGAGCCTGACCTGAAAGTCAGGATACCATCCACAATGCTTAACCGCATATCCGCAGAAAAAGTTCAACCGCGCCATCTTGTAGCCGCGATGGGCAAAGCCGTCACGCTTGAGCGCGATCAACGACTGGCGCAGAGCCGGCGAGAGCGCTTCGTCGGCATCGATTGCCAACACATGGGAATGAGATGTAAGCGAAGTCGCATATTGGCGCTGAGCCCCGAATCCGGCCATCGGGCGCTGGGTCACCCTGCAGCCATAACGCCTGCAGATCTCCACCGTTGAATCAGTAGAAAATGAATCGACAACAATTATTTCGTCGGCAACCCCGCGCAACGACTCCAGACACCCGACAATAGAGGATGCCTCATTATAGGTCAGAATTGTGACAGAAAGATGCGCCATTGCTGTTTTTCAGTTAGAAACCGGGTCGACTCCCGCAACTCAGTTTGATTAAGGGTATGTTTACTTTTAACTCAGGTTAGCATAAAGATGGATTTCTGAGGTATTTCAGCGAGTTGAGAAAGGAGCAATTGCAACATTGCGACTGACGAAACTTGGCTGAAAGAACCGGAAAGACTCTTTATGATGACCTGAAGATTTTCAAAAAGTGAATTTATTTCTTAATTCGTGGTAAATGTAAACATACTCTAAGTTCACACGCAAATATAGCAACAAAAAACTGCTGTGAAAAACTTTTTGGACAGAAAATTTCGCCCGATTGGGAGAATCGGCTGCAGAAACAGCTTCAGCCGACTATCGCCTGCGAGTTGCCGGCACAACCGAGAGATAACGCTTGCGTTCTTCCTCCGGAAGTTTTTCTATCGCATAGCGAAGCGCCGTCCGGGGCATCTTGTCAGCATGTCGGTCAAGAAAGTCCTTGAGAACCGCCAGATCGCGCTTTCCGACCTCACGGAGCATCCAGCCTGTCGCCTTATGGATAAGATCATGAGGATGGCCGAGATATCGTTCAGCCAGACGAAGAGTCTCCTCGTAGCGGCCGCTGCGTATGATAGCCCACGTTGAAACAATGGCTATCCGTTGCCGCCAAATCGAGTCGCTCCGCGAAAGACCGTCAAGAAGATCCGCATCAGGATTGCCGACAAGCCACTCCCCGAGAATTTTCGGAGCGGAAAGATCGACCAGATCCCAGTTATCGGCCGAATCGGCATGTCTGACATAAAACTCGACAATAGCGCGGCGTGCCGCCGGAGAGCGACGTGATTTCCGAAACTTCTCAACCAAGACAAGAAGCGCGCTCAGCCGGCACTCATGCCAAGGGCTCGACAACATCAGACGCACATCTTCAAACGAAGCGTCCGAGAATGTTTTCGAGACCGACCTCACCACCGGAACTGTCAGCCCGAGAAAACGGTCGCCTTCACCATACTCACCGGGGCCGGTCCTGAAGAAACGCTGCAGACGCAACGCATATTCCCCGTCAGCACGATCAACGAGCGACGAATGCCATTTTTCCATCATCTTCTTTTTTCCTTCAAAATTACATATTTTATCAAAAACAAATCCGCTCCAGAATAAAAAATTCCACACCCGTCTTCGGGCAGATTGTTTCTGTTTAATTCTCAGCGGGCAAAAAACAACACACAAGTCTGACCATTAATTAATTATCCGCTTTTTTGTGTGTTTTAGTTTTTTATCAGAAAAATCAACACACCTAACAACGGCCTATTATGAAAAAACTTTGTATCTTTGTGAGTAATATCCCTAAATATGGAAAATTTGATCCAATGGACCTCGCAAGAGGTGGACTTTCCCGAAATCGACATCAAGCTTCTTGAGGAATGGCTCGGAGAAGTGGCAGCCTCCCATAACCGGATAATGGGGCCACTGACCTATATATTCTGTTCCGACAACAAAATTCTTGAAGTCAACCGTCAGTTTCTAAACCACGATTATTTCACCGACATCATCACATTCGACAACACCCACGGCAAAAGAATAAGTGGCGACCTGTTTATATCGCTCGAAACCGTGGCATCCAATGCGGAACTCGTCGGAGCATCCTATGAAACAGAACTACACCGCGTAATCGCTCACGGACTTCTGCACCTATGCGGAATAAACGACAAAGCCCCTGGCGAACGCGAGATAATGGAAAAACATGAAGATCAAGCCCTTACACTCCTCAATTCCATTAAATCCCGTTAAGGGAACTCATAAAAAAGAATTCACAAGCAACTGATTATGAGATTTGAATATGATGTTATTGTGATCGGAGCCGGCCATGCCGGTTGCGAAGCCGCATCGGCAGCCGCCAGACTTGGCTCGTCCACACTCCTGATCACCATGGACATGAACAAAATAGCACAGATGAGCTGCAACCCTGCGGTCGGAGGCATAGCCAAAGGACAGATAGTGCGAGAAATCGACGCCCTCGGCGGCATGATGGGCATTGTCACAGACCGTTCAGCCATTCAATTCAGAATGCTGAACCGGTCAAAAGGTGCGGCAATGTGGAGTCCACGCGCACAAAGCGACCGAATGAAATTCAGCGCTGAGTGGCGGGAAATCCTTGAAAACACCCCCAACCTCCGGATTTGGCAGGACTCCGTAAACTCGCTCGTCATAACCGACGGACAGATACAAGGCGTGAAGACAACTCTCGGAGTAGTTTTCTCCGCGAAAAGCGTTGTATTGACGGCAGGAACATTCCTCAACGGACTTATGCATGTCGGAGAAGTGCAGACTCCCGGTGGACGCGTTTCCGAACCGGCATCAACAGGAATCACCGAGCAGCTGCGCGAACTCGGATTCGAAACCGACAGAATGAAAACAGGCACACCGGTCCGCATTGACGGCCGGTCCGTAGACTGGAGTCTGACAACCGAACAATATGGCGACGACGACTTCCACAAATTCTCGTTTCTCCCCGAGGAAAAACGCAGGCTTCGTCAACGGCCATGCAACATAATCTACACAAACCCGGAGGCCCACAGAATACTTCGCGACAACCTCGACCGCTCGCCACTCTACAACGGGCAGATCCAGAGCATCGGGCCGCGCTATTGCCCCAGCATCGAAACGAAAATCGTCACCTTTTCCGACAAACAGGAACATCAGCTCTTCCTCGAACCGGAAGGCGAGACAACACAGGAATACTATCTCAACGGGTTCTCGTCGTCACTCCCCCTCGACGTCCAGATAGAAGCCCTGGAAACCATTCCGGCGCTGCGCAATGTCGCAATCTATCGTCCGGGCTACGCAATCGAATATGATTTCTTCGACCCGACCCAGCTGCGCCATTCACTCGAAACAAAACTCATCAGTGGCCTATACTTCGCAGGACAGGTCAACGGCACAACCGGCTATGAAGAAGCCGCCGGACAAGGGCTGATCGCCGGCATCAACGCCCACCGCAAGGCAACAGGCCAGTCTCCGTTCACGCTCGGGCGCGACGAAGCCTATATCGGAGTCCTGATCGACGACCTCGTGACAAAGGGCGTCGACGAACCTTACCGCATGTTCACATCACGCGCCGAATATCGCATACTGCTCCGACAGGACGACGCCGACATGCGTCTCACCCCACTCGGACGCGAAATCGGACTTGTTGACGAAAAACGCTTCAATCTGATGGAATCCAAAAAAAATCAGATTGAAAAACTCATCAATTTCGCAGCCACATATTCGGTACGCCCCGATGCGATCAACAGCTTTCTTGAATCAGCCGGAACAGCCCCGTTGCGACAGTCAGTCAAACTCGATCAGCTCATACTTCGACCTCAGCTGACAATTGCAAATCTCGCGACGAACCTACCCGAACTCGCCGAATTCATCAACAACGAAACCGAAATCGAACGACGCGAGGAAATCATCGAAGCAACAGAGATCAAAATAAAATATCAAGGCTACATCGACCGCGAACGCACGATCGCCGACAAGCTCCATCGGCTCGAAGGAGTCAGACTGAACGGAAAAATCGATTATTCGACCGTCAGCTCCCTATCGACAGAAGCACGCCAGAAACTATCGAAAATCCAGCCCGAAACAATCGCCCAGGCATCGCGCATTCCCGGCATTTCGCCTGCCGACATCAACATCCTCCTCCTGCTGCTCGGCAGATGAGAAAGCCAAAATGTTCCACGTGGAACAAGAAAATCACCCATCAAAAAAACAAAAAAAACCATATAACCAACAAAGAAATGGAATACGTAAAATCTAAAATCCGCGACGTTCAGGACTTCCCGAAAAAAGGAATCCTCTTCTACGATCTGACAACCGCATTCAAAGATCCCCGCGCCCTGCAGACCATTGGCCGCGACCTCGCCGAACTCTACCGCGACAAAGGTGTGACCAAAGTTGTCGGAATCGAATCGCGCGGCTTCATCGGCGGATCAATCCTCGCCTTTGAACTGGGTGCAGGATTCGTACCGGCACGAAAGCCCGGCAAACTCCCTGCCGACACTATCAGCTGCTCTTTCGACAAAGAATATGGCAAAGATGTCATCGAGCTCCATCGCGACGCCATATCGCCCGACGACATCGTAGTGATCCACGACGACGTACTCGCCACCGGAGGTACGATGGCTGCCGTCTATGAGCTTGTCAAGAGCATGAACCCCAAAAAAATCTACATCAACTTCATCATCGAGCTATCTTCGCTCAACGGCCGCGCACTTATGCCGGCTGATGCCGAAGTGACCTCGCTCCTGTCCTACTGACACGACGGGAAACCCCTCTCCCCCAACTATGGCCAAGCACAGAAAATCGCCCGAACTCGAAGAGAAAATCTCGATATTGCCTACTACCCCCGGAGTCTACATGTACTATGACTCCGAGGGTAATGTCATATATGTAGGCAAGGCAAAAAACCTCAAGCGCAGAGTCTCTTCATATTTCAACCGCACTCACGACTCCCTGCGCACCAATCTGCTCGTGCGCGCCATAGCCGACATGCGCTATATCGTCGTACCGACCGAACAGGACGCGCTCAACCTCGAGAACTCCATGATCAAGGAGTATCAGCCACGCTACAACGTTTTGCTGAAAGACGACAAATCATACCCATGGATAGTTGTGACAAAGGAGACCTTTCCGAGGGTGTTCATGACACGGAAAAAACTCAAGGACGGCTCTAAATATTACGGCCCGTACACCGATTCTGCTTCTGCCAGAACCGTTCTTGACCTGATCCGCGACCTCTACAAATTGCGTTCTTGCCGCCAGAATATCACACCGGAATATATAGCCCGCGGAAAAGGACGGCTATGCCTCGACTATCACCTCAAACGATGCAACGGACCTTGCGTCGGGAAGATCTCCTCCGCCGACTACGGTCGCCAGATCGAGCGCATAAAACAGATTCTGCGGGGTGACATGAACGAGCTTCTCGACCATCTGAAGTCTGAAATGGAAACACTCGCCGGAGAGTTGCGCTTTGAAGAAGCACATGAACTGAAACTGAAATACGACATGGTCCGGCGATACACCGCAAAGAGCGTCATAGTCAGCCAGACGATAGGCGACGTCGACGTGTTCGGCATGGACGAAGACGGCCAGGACGTCTTCATCAACTATATGCACGTACGGCGAGGGGCGGTTGTCAGCAGCATGACTCTTGAATATAAACGCCGTCTTGACGAAACGCCATCGCAGCTTCTGAGCTATGCTATGAACGAGATACGCACATCGCTCGACATAACTTTTGAAGAAGTTGTAACCGCACAGAAACCTGATGTCGAGATGGAAGGGGTCACATTTATAATCCCCCAACGGGGCGACAAACACAAACTCCTTGAAGTTTCGGAAAAAAATGCGCGGCAATATCGCATAGACAGTCTCAAACATCTGGAACGGCACAATCCGGAAGAGCGCGTCAACAAGCTGATGGAAAGGATGAAAGCCGACTTCAGGCTCTCTGAACCGCCACGTCACATCGAGTGTTTCGACAACTCCAACATACAGGGAACCAACCCGGTGGCATCTTGTGTTGTTTTCCGCGACGGCAAACCCGCAAAAAACGATTACCGGCATTTCAACATAAAAACCGTCGAAGGTCCCGACGACTTCGCCTCGATGAAAGAGGTGCTCACTCGCCGCTACACAAGGCTGATGAATGAAGGCAAAGGTCTTCCGCAGCTTATCGTCGTCGACGGTGGAAAAGGGCAGCTGTCGGCAGCTGTCGAGGCGCTTGAAAAAATGGGGCTACGCGGCACAATCGCTGTTGCCGGCATAGCCAAAAGACTCGAAGAAATCTATTTTCCCGGCGACTCCATTCCATTATACATCGACAAGAACAGCGAAACACTGCGTGTAGTCCAGCACATGCGCGACGAAGCCCATCGATTCGGAATCACCCACCACCGAAACCGCCGCAGCAAATCCCAGACGGTCTCGGCCCTCGACTCGATCAAAGGCGTCGGCGAGAAAACCCGGACAGCCCTGCTGACAAAATTCAGATCATTCAAACGCGTCTGCGAAGCCGACCTCGACGAACTCGCCGCGGTTATAGGTCCGGCAAAAGCATCTATAGTCTATTCCGCAGTCCACCCTGAAACAACAGCAAACAACGATTGACCGGCCAAATTTTGAAAGTGAAGCAATAAACGCTATCTTTGCATAAACATAACTCATCCTGAATGACCCGGCATAATGGGGACATAACATAACGAGACAACGATGATAGAAGTAAAAAACCTGACAAAATCATTTGACCGGCTGCGCGTGCTGAAAGGTATAGACATGCATGTTTCATCGGGCGAAATCGTTTCGATCGTCGGTCCGAGCGGAGCCGGAAAAACAACCCTGCTTCAGATCATCGGCTCGCTCGACCGCCCGGACTCCGGTTCGGTGAGATTCGAAGGTCAGGACATCTTCTCCCTATCCGACAAGCAATTGGCTCGTTTCAGAAACACCAACATCGGATTTATCTTCCAGTTCCACCAGCTTCTTCCTGAGTTCACGCTTTTGGAAAACGTCGCTATGCCGGCTCTTATCGGAGGCTCAAATCGCTCCGACGCCATGGATAGATCAATGGAACTGCTTGATTATCTTGA
The DNA here is from genome assembly GCA_029058705.1 of Paramuribaculum sp. Lineage (GTDB taxonomy): Bacteria > Bacteroidota > Bacteroidia > Bacteroidales > Muribaculaceae > Paramuribaculum. Next base: position 15,461 of record JAIDXA010000341.1, read on the forward strand.
CCTTAAAGACAGAGCCAGCCATAAACCCACAGAACTGTCAGGCGGAGAGCGACAGAGAGGCGCCGTTGCACGCGCTCTGATAAACCGGCCGACCGTTATACTCGCCGACGAACCGTCAGGCAGCCTTGATTCACGCAACCGCGACGAACTCCACCGTCTATTCTTCGACCTCCGCCGCGACATGGGACAATCTTTCATAATCGTCACCCACGATGAATCGTTAGCCCGAATGGCAGACCGAATGATAACCATGCGCGACGGAACAATCACATCCATAAACGTCAGAGAAGAGAAAATATGAACCGGAAAAAAATCAGACAAATCGCATTCTGGGGAATATTGCCGCTGCTATACTCATGCAGCGACTCCAGCGACGACCAGACGATAACCATCTACCAGAATATCGTTACATTTGCCGGCAACGGTCCGGTCACAGCCAACTTCTCCTATCAGAAGATTAACGATTCCCCCGTCGTCACACTCGGCGTCCGTGGCTCGCTCAACGACGAGAGAGTCTCCGAAGGGACCCGCCTGCTGATAACATACTCCCTGCCCGATGACGCCATCTACGGCGAGGATTGTTTCGACGTACGGTTGCGCGGACTTCAGACTATCTACACCGACACTGTCGCTCCCCTCCCCTACTCCGAAATCGAGACACTCATAAAACCGATACATCTGCTGACCATATACCGCACCGGCGAATACATAAACTTCACAGCATCGATGCCCGAACTTTCCGGCCGAAGATACATCCTGCGCGCCGACAAAGAGACACTCTCCGACGACACCGTCAGAACCTACCTCACCACAACTGTCGACGAGGAGAAGCCATCTTTCAACTCGACCCAGACAGGATCAGTCGACATTTCACCTCTCTGGCAATTGCCGGAAATCAAAGCGGTCACAATCGAAGTCAACAACAGCAACAATCCCAACCGCAAAAAATTCACATTCGTGAAAGACGACAAGAACGGCGTCTGACTTTTTTCGCCCTTTCCATCACATCGCAACCAATAAATCAAAAAAACCTCCGTTATCTATTATAATATAGGATCACCCAGAAATCAAAAAACAAATTATAAAAGAAAACATCTACAATGAAAACCAGACAACTCTCCACTCTTACATTATTATTAGCTCTGTTTCTGACGGCAATAAGCTCCGGATGCACGAAAGAATCCGAACCGGCATATTTCTACGGCCCGTGCTATGACTTCGCAAACATCGAATCATACACCTCCGATGAGATCTACTTCACCGCATTCGCTCCCAACTCAGATCTCTCCGGCACACTGATGGGCACATGGGAGAGCATTTCTGCTCCTGAAAAATATCCCGTTGGAACCCGCGTTTTGATCACCTACAACGTAACAAGCGCCATCACGTCGCCCGATCCTTCAGTTTCTGCCATTCAGCTGACGGATATAGCCGCGGCCGATGTCGTCATTCCGAAAGAAGCCGATCCGGACAGCTGCACCGTCGGATCAGAAAAAGCGACGCTCGTCATGCAACCATACCGTGGAGGCAACTTCATCAACTTCATGATCCGTCTGCCCAAAGCCAATGACCGCGAATTCATCTGCAACTACGACATGACAGCCTCTGACGCCGACCCGGTTCAGCTTTATCTGACGAGCAAAACCCGCGCCAACACTCAGACCGACGAAGAAACATCCGTCGCGCTCTATCCCGTTTCCATAGACATCTCCTCTATACGCGAAACGGCAGGCAATAAAGGTTTGATCGTAAACCTCGCGGTTGACGAAGGTTCGTCTGCGTTCAATTTCTCATTCTAAAATCACCTCATTTTATCAAACCTGAAAGAAACCTACGAACAATGAAAACAAAACAACTCCTGTCAAAACTCCTCCTAATCGTTCTGACCGTCGGTCTCGCCTCCTGCCTTGGCAATGACGAGCCCTCCGGAACAACAACCGCAACCGACTTCGCCGTTGTCACCGGCTACACGACCGGCGGCGCAAACTTCCAGGTCGAAACGTCGGCCGGCGGACAGGTGACACTCTACACAACAGACGCCTCAATTCTCGATCCGGAAAAATATCCTGTCGGTTCACGTGTCCTTCTTAATTATCTCATGAACTATCCTGTCGACACCAACCTTCCGGTGAAAATCGTGCTCAACAGCGTCTTCCCCGTAGCAACCGTAATACCCGATGATGCTCCGGCCGCCGACTGCAAGCTCGACTACAAGGCATTTTCCGTATCATCGATTTATCTGATCGGAGATTATCTGAATCTCTCGGCTTCAATAGAACGTGCCGGATCACGCACCTGGAAATGCCTGCTCAATACCGAAACGTCAACCTCCGATGTCGCCGAACTGTATCTGATCACCGAAGCAGAAAAAACAGAAGCAATCGGAACCACTGCCGCAGTCTCCATCAACATCCAGTCGCTCAGACAGACAAAAAAAGAGATCCGGCTTCACATCAACAACATCCAGAGCGCCGACTACGTCTACACATTCAAGACAGCTTCCAACTGAAAACAATCCAATTAACCCAATAAAAAACAAAACAATGGAAAATAAGAAAAACGCCCCGACAGAACTCAAGATCGAACTCACTCCCGATGTAGCAAAAGGCATCTACTCAAACCTCGCCGTTCTCACACACGGCCCGGCAGAATTCTTCCTCGATTTCATCACAGTTGCCCCCAACATGCCCCAGGCAAAGGTTCAGGCCCGCATCGTCATGACCCCTGAAAACGCCAAAAACCTTCTCATGGCACTTAACGACAACGTGAAAAAATATGAGGCTACCTTCGGCGAAATCGAACGGAAACTCCCAAAAGCTGCCCCCCAGGGAGGAAACGGCGAACTGCCCAACCCCTTCATCATGGGCGGCAACGCATAAACCGACAAACGACACAACAGACCGGTGAGACAGTCTCCGAACCGTCTCACCGGTTTTAACCGACAGCCCGACAGCCAAACATCAAACAAACTCCGACTCGATGAAATCAAATAACCTGACCATCTACAACTCGCTCTCCCGCCAGAAAGAAACATTCAAACCTGTCCACGAAGGCAGAGTGGGCATGTATGTTTG
>JAIDXA010000342.1 GCA_029058705.1 Paramuribaculum sp.
CGACCGCGACACCGAAGACTACGAACTCGAAGTCGGATCGGCCGGACTGACATCGCCGCTCAAAATCAAACGCCAGTTCGACAAAAACGTCGGCAACGAAATGGAAGTCCTCACCCGCGACGGACGCAAACTGACCGGCGTGATGACCGCCGTCAGCCCCGACGGCAGTTCCTTTGTCATCGAAATCGAAAAGAAAGTCAAGGAACCCGGAAAAAAACGTCCTGTCATAGTTGCCGAACCGGTCGAACTCGCAGTCGCCGACTGCAAATATGTCAGATATTCAATAAACTTCAAATAAGATATAATACACCCATAAACTATGGCCAAGAAAGAGGAAGCTCCCAACATGGTGGAGCAATTCGCCGAATTTAAGGAACTGAAAAACATCGATAAGACAACGATGATAAGCGTGTTGGAGGAATCTTTCCGCAACGTACTCGCTAAAATGTTTGGAACCGACGAAAATCTCGACGTTATCCTTAACCCCGACAAGGGCGACGTCCAGATATTCCAGAACCTCACAGTCGTTCCCGACGGTGAAGTGGCAAACCCGAATCTCGAAATCTCCCTCTCCGACGCCCGCGCCGAGGACGATCCCGACGTCGAGGTCGGCGAAGACCACACACGCGAAATCCATTTCGAGGACTTCGGACGCCGTGCAATCCTCAATCTGCGCCAGACTCTCCAGTCCAAGATCCTCGACCTCCAGAAAGAGGCCATCTACAAGAAATTCGTCGAACTCGAAGGCGAACTCGTCAGCGGCGAAGTCTATCAGACCTGGTCGCGCGAAACCCTCCTTCTCGACGACGACAAAAACGAACTGCTGCTCCCGCGCAGCGAGGCGATTCCGGGCGACTTCTTCCGTAAGGGCGAGACCGTACGCGCCGTCGTAGCAAACGTCGACAATAAAAACAACAACCCGAAGATCACCGTTTCGCGCACAAACGAAAACTTCCTGCGCCGCCTCTTCGAGCTTGAAGTTCCAGAAATCCACGATGGTCTCATCAGCATCCGCGCCGTGGCACGCATCCCGGGCGAACGCGCCAAAATCGCCGTCGAGAGCTACGACGACCGCATCGACCCCGTCGGCGCATGCGTCGGTGTCAAAGGTTCGCGCATCCACGGAATCGTCCGCGAACTGCGCAACGAAAACATCGACGTCATCAACTACACCTCCAACCCCTCGCTGTTCATTCAGCGCGCGCTCAGCCCCGCAAAAGTCTCCTCAATCCGTCTCGACGAAGAGGAGAAGAAAGCCGAAGTGTTCCTGCGCCCCGAAG
>JAIDXA010000343.1 GCA_029058705.1 Paramuribaculum sp.
ATCCTCGACGGCGACGCCTTTCCCTGCCGCGGACGCTACCTCGAACAGCACTGGCGCTCCATCCTCCCCGCAATCGATGTCGGCCCCCAGTCGCTGCTGATCCTCTGCGGGACCTATCGTCCCCGCACCCGCGTCAACTTCTTCTCCCGCCTTGTCCGCCAGTCCCGTCTTCCGATCCTCGACCTCTCCGACCCGCCCGACGAGGAAACCTCCCCGACGCGCGAATCCGATCAGCCGCCGCAGGGCATCCCGCTCCAGATACCGCCCGCCGCCCAACCGGATTCCCCATCAAATCTCCCCCTGTTCCCAAAGCCCGCGAGGGCATTCCTCTTCTGAGCGCCGCCGTATGCGCAAAAACGGCCTGACCCGCATGGGTCAGACCGAAAATACGGCAAAGAGTACTTTGACATTCTGGAAGCCATATGGCCACTATTATCAGGTGACATCTGACACGCTGACCGACTATTTTTGTTGCATCACAAACTCAGCTACATCTTTCAGCACCTCTTCTGAAATAGTCTCGGCTATATCACCGTATTCCGTCATCTCTCCCGACTGCGCATGCTGGAAAAGATGATTCAGACCCTCATACTCCTTCACGCGGCTACCGACAACCGACTCCTTAATCTTCATCAGATTCGCCTTTGCCCTGACCTGCGTGTCAAGACTTCCGTTAAGCGCAAAAACCGGTTTGCGGATATCCTTGAGCCATAACGGAGGATTCAACGCGACAAATTTCCTGAAATAGTCCGACCTGATACTATTCTTAACCTGAGCCACAACAGCCGGTGAAACACTTCGGCAATGCCCGGCAATATAATCATCTATTTCACCGTCAGTCAATCCACACCCATCCTCTATCGACGCAAAAACATGATCAACAAGCAACAGAATCTCCTCCTTCTGCGTATCTGTCAGCCCCTCTCGTCTCGACAGGGAATGACGGTTCTGTTCAAGAAGCAGATCACGGCCTTTTACAGCCATACCTGCCAGACTGACAACAAAATCCGGCACACCTTTCGCTCCAAGCATGAGAGCGATGGTTCCGCCCTCTGAATGTCCCAGGAAACCAGTCCGGCCTTCCGGATTAAGCGAACGCGCAAATTCAAGCGCAGCCTCCGCATCCATAGCGAAATCGTCAATATCCGACGTGGCGAACACGCCCCCTGAAGCTCCCGTACCGCGGTCATCATAGCGGAAAGAAGCTATCCCACGTCTTCCGAGATAATCCGCAATGACTGCAAACGGTCGATGTTCAAACAATTCTTCGTCGCGGTTTTGAGGGCCGCTGCCCGTAACCATCACAACCATAGGCACATCTTTGCGCAGCCCTCCAGCAGGAACGACAACCGTACCCGCAAGCCGCACTCCGTCAGCCGACACAAAAAAACTGTCCGTCACCGAATACGGAAACGGGGCGCGTGGGGTCTGCGGTCTACGTTCCTCTATCGGGAGCTCTCGGCTAAGTGATAGCGGGAATGATCTTCCCGACTGAGAAAACACTCCTGTAATCTCCGACCGGCCGATCCGGCCGCTGTATGACGCCCGGATTCCCGGCACTTCGACCGCCAGACTGTCACCATCGCTAAAAACCACCTTTGCCGCAATTCCATACGCCCCCTGTTGTGGCGAATCAAGCGAACACAAAATACCGCCCCCCTCTCCATCGGTAAAATTAAAGACCAACGGCAACTTTGCCGGGCCTAACTCAAGACTGCCGCGCCACGCTCCCGTAAGCGCGCCTCCCCTCGCAGGCAAAAAAACCGACAGAAACGCCATCAGCACTGAGACCACCCGCCAAACCGACCTGATTCTTTTGTCACTGCCACTCCAAAACAAATCGTAATATCGCTTACTCATATATTTCTCAATTGATTCCAATTGCAAAAATAACAAAAATAACAAAAATGAACAAATTCCGGGCATCCATTAAAAAGAAAAAACCCGAAAAGTTTGCAAACATAAAGAATTCTGCCTAACTTTGCAGACGCAAACGCACAACATATCATCAGCAGCCATCCGGCTCTCAGCTGTTGCGCGCACCTTGCATCGGTCCTATAGCTCAGTTGGTTAGAGCACCTGACTCATAATCAGGGAGTCCTTGGTTCAAGCCCAAGTGGGACCACTCCTTAAAAATCAGGCAGTTACGAATCCGCTCGTAGCTGCTTTTTCTTTTACCTTGACCACAACTCCGATTTATCTTATTTCAGCTCCTTATTGGCATACGCTGTGTTCATGCCTTTGTGTCGTTAGAAACGTCAGTGGCTGAGGAAAAGAAAAAATGTTATCCACATTTTTATGGTAGCTACCGTGGAGGTGCGGATTTTGGATCAGCGGATTTTTCCGGTGGGTGGCAGGGGGTGTCAAGAGTATATTGTGGCCAGTCTGAACATAAAGAACTTGA
>JAIDXA010000344.1 GCA_029058705.1 Paramuribaculum sp.
CCAAAGAACGGGGCGACTTCGAAATCTACAATGCCGAACGCGAGGCTTCAAATCCCTACATAAACCGGCTGCGCGAAGCCGATCCTCAGCTTTATGAAGAGATGAAAACCCACGGTCGACGCAACATCGCCTGCCTGACAATAGCCCCGACCGGCACAACTTCGCTCATGACACGGACATCAAGCGGCATAGAGCCTGTTTTCATGCCAGTCTACAAACGACGCAGAAAAGTGAACCCCAACGACGCATCCGTGCGCGTCGATTACGTCGATGACACCGGCGACGCGTTCGAGGAATATGTTGTCTATCATCCGAAATTCCTCACATGGATGGAAGTCAACGGAATTGAAGTCAAATCCAACCTCAGTCAGGAGGAAGTCGACGAACTCGTTGCCCGTTCGCCCTACTACAAAGCAACCGCAAACGACATCGACTGGCTCGAGAAGGTCAGAATGCAGGGTGCCGTACAGAAATGGGTCGACCACTCGATTTCCGTAAACATCAACCTGCCCAACGACGTAACCGAAGAGGTTGTCGGAAAGCTCTATGTCGAAGCATGGCGTCAGGGATGCAAAGGTTGCACCGTTTATCGCGACGGATCGCGCTCCGGAGTGCTGATTGCCGTCGACAAGAAGAAAAAGAACCAGCCGGAGCTTCCCGCCTATGGCCATCCCATCGTCGACAAACGACCCATTGAACTCGAGGCCGACGTTGTCCGTTTCCAGAACAACAAGGAAAAATGGATCGCATTTGTCGGACTGCTCAACGGCCGTCCATACGAGATTTTCACCGGTCTGGCCGACGATGACGACGGAATTTTCTGCCCGAAATCAGTGACAAAAGGAAAAATAATCAAAGCGATCGACGACAAGGGCAACAAACGCTATGATTTCCAGTTTATCAACAAACGCGGCTACAAAACAACGATCGAAGGCCTTTCAGATAAATTCAATCCCGAATACTGGAACTACGCCAAACTCATTTCCGGAGTGATCCGCTACGGAATGCCGATCGACCAGGTCCTGAAACTTGTCGGCGGCCTGGAACTCGACAGCCAGTCGATCAACACTTGGAAAATGGGAGTTGAACGCGCTTTGAAAAAATACCTTCCCAACGGAACAAAAGCAAACGGACAGAAATGTCCCAACTGCGGTCAGGAGACCCTCGTCTACCAGGAAGGCTGCCTGATCTGCACGTCGTGCGGCACCTCCCGCTGCGGCTGACGGCCGCAATCCCAACCTACGTTTAGAGAGTGTTTGAATTTAAACCATGTTAACAATAAAACAAATGAAATGTATACTTCAAAATAATCCTGAGGTCTTTTTTGGCGAATTCCGCCAAGTCTCATCAGTCGCATAGCCCGCTATGCTCCTTCTTCAACTCGCGGAATTCGCTCAAAAAATCCTCTCAGTCTTAATTTGATTTAAATCCAAACGCTCTCTAACAACCATGAAAATAACATTCCGAATAGACTATTACCTGAACCGGGGCGAATCGATGGAAATCATCGGCTCGCTTCCGGTTCTTGCTTCCGGACTTGAAATGACCGCCGGAAGCGATGGATGCCCGGTGGCTACGATCGAACACAATCCTGAAGACGGTGGATTTTCATACCGTTACCGGGTCAGACGTTCCGACCGGACCATACGCGAAGAATGGGGCCCGGACCGGAAATCCGGCAATTTCGACAACCTGGCCTGCCTGCGAATAAATGACCAATGGCGTGACTGCCCGACAACACGTCCGTTTCTGTCATCGGCTTTCACGGAGTCTGTTTTCAGAAGAACCGGCTCTGCCGTCCATTCACCTCTGAAAAGCGGCATTCTCGAAATAAACGTCGATGCCCCGATGATTCCGTCAGACATGACTTTAGCCATTTCTGGCAACTGTCAGGCACTCGGAAACTGGAATCCCCCTGACGCAATCCTGCTGTCAGACGCTGATTTTCCCGTCTGGACCGTTCAGACAGAATTAGCATCACTCCCTGCTGATTTTGAATTCAAATTCATACTGCTGAACAAAGCCGACCACTCCCTCGTCGGATGGGAAAACGGCGACAACCGCCGATTCTCGCTGCCTGAGCTTCCGGCAATGGCTTCGATGAAAGTCAACGGACTGTTCATGGAAAACCCCTTGCCGCTATGGCGCGGTTCGGGCACTGCGATCCCGGTTTTTTCCCTCCGTAGCGACGAAGGGTTCGGGACCGGCGAATTTTCCGACCTGAAGAAACTTGCCGACTGGACCGCCATGACCGGACAGCAGTTCATTCAGCTTCTGCCGATCAACGACACAACCATGTCGCGCACATGGACCGACTCATACCCCTACACAACCAACTCTACATTTGCCCTCCACCCGATGTATATCAGGCTGGAAGAGGTAGGCATTCCTGACGATCCGCAACAGCGCCGCCGGTTCGATGAGCTCAGAATCAGGCTCAACGCCCTGCCGGAGGTCGACTACGAGAGCGTAAATCACGCAAAAGAAGAATATCTGCGACTGATTTTCGACCAGCAGGGCGACCGCGACATAGCATCGGACGACTTCAAGCTTTTCTTCGAGAGCAACAGCGAATGGCTGAAACCTTATGCCGCATGGTGTATGCTGCGCGACCGTTTCTCTACCGCCGACATGAATGCCTGGGGCGAATTTTCCATCTACGACGAAACACGGACCGACAGGCTCATCGAAGAAAACCGACGCGACTTCAACTACGTCTGCTTCGTACAGTATCACCTTGACCGGCAACTGCGCTCCGCCAGGGACTATGCCGACTCGAAGGGCATCGCCCTAAAGGGAGACATTCCTATAGGCATATCGCGCTGCAGTGTCGACGCATGGCTTCATCCCGAACTCTTCAATCTCAACTCGACTGCCGGCGCGCCACCTGATGATTTCGCTGTCCAGGGACAGAACTGGGGATTTCCGACTTACCGGTGGGACGTCATGGCCCGCGACGGCTATGCGTGGTGGAAATCACGCCTTGCAAAAATGGCTGAATATTTTTCCGCCTACCGCATTGACCATCTTCTCGGATTTTTCAGAATCTGGCAAATTCCGGCCCATACGATCCACGGCCTGCTCGGAGTCTTTTCCCCTGCCCTCCCGCTCAGTCCGGAAGAAATGAAAAGCAAATTCGGATTCGAATTTGACAAGAGCCAGATGACAACCCCGTTCATAACCGACGAAACATTCGAAACACTGCCGAAAGAGATTTCCGGGAGAATCAAAAGGGAATATTTCGTCGAGACAGTCAACGGCCGTCTTATTCCTCAGCAAAAGATCCATACACAAAAACAGATTGCAGAACTGATCCCCGACAGCGGCAATGACAGCATTATGGTCAGGGACTTCCTGATGGACTGTCTCGACGACGTGCTTTTCATAGAAGATCCTTATGAAAAAGGACGTTTTCATCCACGAATCTCAGCCGAGCGTACGCGTTCGTTAAAATCCCTTACACCGGATCAGCAAAACGCGTTTCTGGCACTCTACGAAGACTTCTACTATCACCGCCACAACAGCTTCTGGAAAGAAAAAGCCCTTGAAAAGCTTCCGGCGCTCATTGACTCGACAGCGATGCTCTCCTGTGCGGAAGATCTTGGAATGATACCGGATTGCGTTCCGGAAGTCATGGAATCGCTGCGCATTCTGTCGCTTGAAATCCAGCGGATGCCGAAAGAACCATGGACAATCATAGGCAATCCCGCCAGATATCCCTATCTGTCCGTCTGCTCTACATCGACCCACGACATGTGCGGATTGCGCCAATGGTGGGAAGATGACCGCACACGGGCCGTCAGCCTATTCTCAGACTTGCTGGAGCAGTCGGGCGACGCACCCATGGAAGCGACTCCGGAAATCTGCTGCATGATCCTGCGGCAACACATGCTTTCCCCTTCCATGTTGTGCATTCTTCCCATTCAGGACTGGCTGGCAATTGACGGGCATCTCCGACGCAAAGACCCACGTGAGGAACAGATCAACATTCCGGCAAACCCGCACCATTACTGGCGCTACAGAATGCACCTGACTCTCGACACGCTGCTTGAAGCCAATGAATTCAATTCGCGCGTAAAAGGTTTGACATCGCTGAGAAACTGTTAAGATCCGCCTGAATCGGCCGTGCGCCCGACCGCGTGTGTGAAAAACACCGTGAAAACCGGAAACAGGATAAGCCCCTCGACCGATAGAACGATTCCGATAACCTTTCCCGCCACCGTCACGGGCGAGATATTGGAACCGCAGGTGTTCATCTGCATGAATGAATACCAAAGCGACTGCCAATAGTTGTAGACCATCCGGTTGACATGATGTTCCTCCACGAAAAACATCAGCGACAGGACATAGAGAGTGATCAGAAGAATTATCATGTAGGAACCGAACAGTCCCGTCACCCAATTCTTTTCCATTATCCCCCACATGACGACCAACACTGTGGCGGCACGCACAAGGGGCATGACTCTCAGCAGATAATAGACCTCCAGGCTGATATGGACATCATAACGGTGGATAAACGTTGTGTATGGCACGCAAAGCACCACCAGAATGAGCATTCTTGCGAAATGGCGTCTGCGTTCCGGCGAACACGCCCACTCCACAACAGTCTCGAAAATAAAGAAGAGACAGATCCACAACTGCAGCGACAAATAGCGGCGGTCGGTCAGAAGCGAAATGCTGTTGAGCGTGTCATACGTAATCGCATAAAGAAGAATCACCGACATGACAATGACGGCAAAATGAAGAAAACGTATCAGACGCCGGCGCGCGGTTGCCAGTCTGCCTATCGGTCGGTTTGTCGTAGACATAGTTGAAACCGAAGGTTTTTCAAAGCCTTCGGTTTCATAACATCTGTAAACCGGAGTCTGTTCAATAGTCTGGCGGTTGCAGCGCCTCAGATGACCTCCATATCGGCCTGCAGACGCTGACGCACTACTTCATAGATTATGACGCCTGCCGCAACCGAAACATTCAGCGAGCCGATAGACCCGAACATGGGAATCGAGACAAACGTGTCGCACTGGCGTATGACCTCCGGATCAATACCGACATCTTCAGCTCCGAGCACCAGTGCGGTCGGCTCTGTATAGGACGCCGTCGTGTAATTGATGTCGGCTTTCTCCGACACGGCGACAACCTTGAACCCGGAATTCCTGAGGTAGCGCACAGCCGTCAGAGCCGAATGTTCACGGCAGACCGGAATATGATGCAGGGCGCCCGCTGAGGTCTTGACCGCATCGCCGCCGACTGTCACACTTCCGTGGTCGGGTATGATGATGGCGTCAACGCCGGCACACTCACACGTACGGGCTATCGCACCGAAATTGCGCACATCCGTAATCCCGTCAAGGACAACAACAAACGGAAGCACCCCTTCTTCAAACAGCTGCGGAACAAGATTGCCGAGCTGATGATATGTCACCGCAGAGAGCAATGCGATCGCCCCCTGATGGTTTTTGCGGGTGATTTTGTCAAGACGTTCCGACGGAACATGACGCGTCAGAATTCCGTTCTTGCGCAGAAGATCAAGAAGTTCCTGAGCAAGCGAACCGGAAAGTCCCTTACGGATATAGACCCTGTCAATGTCTTTGCCGGCATTGACTGCTTCGATAATGGCTCTTATGCCAAAAATATAATCGGATGGCTGCATGGAATATGCTGTTTCGTTAGACTGGATTTTGATTATGTTGTTTCTTTAATATCCGAGAAGAGCTTTGGCTGCTGAACGCGCCGCTTCATTCGAGGCATCGCCCGACAGCATAAGCGCCAGTTCGCCAACGCGACCTTCCGGCGTAAGGATCTCGACTTTTGTGACTGTCGACGTCTCAGTGTCATGCTTCGACACCTTGAAATGATGAGAGCCTTTGGCTGCTACTTGCGGCAGGTGGGTGATTGCTATGACCTGTATGTTCGACGCGATAGACTTCATCATGCGCCCCATGCGGTCGGCAACATCACCGGAAACTCCTGTATCAACCTCATCGAAAATAATCGAAGGAAGTTGCATACGGTGGGCTATGATGGATTTGACCGAAAGCATCAGACGGGAAATCTCCCCTCCTGAGGCTGATTCACGCACCGGAACCGGAATCTGGTTCTTATTGAAGGCAAAACGGAATTCAACGGCATCTGCTCCGGCCGGCGACAGCGGAGCCGATTCCACCGATATGTCGCAGACAAGGTTCTTCATTCCGAGAGGCATCGCCGTATCGTGGAGTATTTTTGCAAAATCTGCCGCAGCGTCCCTGCGGAATCCGCTGATGACTGCCGCACTCTCCATTGCGCGCTTCTTGGCTACACGCGCCTGCTTCTCAAGCTCGGCTATTATCCGGTCGGCATCATCGAGCCTTTCCAGCTTGCGCTGCATACGCTTCTGCATCGCTATAAGCTCTCCGGCATCGGCCGCGTTGTGACGGCTGATAACGGCCGAGATCTCACCGATGCGCCGTTCAACCTCATCGAGCTCGGCAGGAGCATCCGGCGAATATGCTGAAGCAAGCGCCTCGATGGAGTCTGCGATATCCGACAGCTCGATATTCAGTTTTTCAAGCCGGTCGACAAGTGCGCCGTCCTCAGGCAGACGCTCCGCAATGTCCGAAAGCGCGTCAATGGCCAGACGGATCTGATCGCCGGCATTCTCCTCACCGCCAGACAATGCGACAAGCGCCTTGTCAAAAGCCTCGCGTCCCTGACTCTGTTCGATCAGCCGGACCCGCTCCGATTCAAGGGTGGACATTTCGTCAGGCTGCAACGCGAGATCCTCAAGCCGCTTGAGCTGAAACTGCATGAAATCCGCATTCTCTCTGTCGGAAGCAATGGCTGCTTTCACTGACTTCAGTTTCTGCAACGCCGCACGATATTCGCCATAGAGTTGTGAATATTCGGCAAGACGTGCGGAATTACCGGCCAGCATATCGATAATGTCAAGCTGGAAAGCCGGATCTGAAAGAAGCTGGGTCTGATGTTGGGAATGGATGTCGACCAGACGCAACCCGACTGCGCGGAGAACATCAAGCGTCACCGGAGTGTCGTTGATAAAAGCTCTTGTCCGGCCCGACGGGGCAATCTCGCGCCGAAGAATCATCTGCGCCGGTTCCCAGTCAATGTCGGCCGTCGCGCAATAATCCCGGAGCGATTCGTTTCCATCGACTGCAAAGGAAGCCTCGATGACTGATTTCTTTTCCGGACGTCTGACAGAACGAGTGTCGGCACGCCCGCCCAGAAGCAGCGAAAGGGCACTGAGCATGATGGATTTGCCTCCGCCGGTCTCGCCGGTGATTATATTGAGACCGTGATGAAGCGTCAGATCAATGCTGTCGATCAAGGCATAATTCGATATATGAAGAGTGGATAACATCTGTCAGCGGGTTTCTGGAGGATTCTTTATGTCGTTGAGACGGGATGCATCGGTCGGATACAGGTCAAGCAGGAGCTTATAGACATCGTCGCGCTCCGACTGCGACCCTTTTGAATAAACGTTTATCAGTTCGTCGAGTTTGGAATCATGCCACATTGTCAACGCCACCGACATCGGAGCTTTCTGCCGGATCCCGTCAAGGATCGACAGAGACTTCGTTATCGCCGCACGGCCCTTGTCGGGCGCTACCGACATTTCGTCAAGTCCGCGCCGGTGGTAATCGTAGATAAGATCGCGGAACGTCTGGGTCGAGGCGTCGGTCAATGCCGCAAGAACAGCCGCACGGTTACGGTTGTCGTCATATGTCTTCCAGCCGATCTCTCCCGACGACTGCGCCATCTGGACTATAGACTGCAGACGCTCGTAATATGGCTGGCCGCCCCTTGGCGAAAACGAATCGAAATCAAGCGCGAGAATAAGATAGGCATAATAGTTCAGAAGCGCTGTCAGATTGTCCTCCATCGCTGTCTCTGAAAAAATCATCTGCTGATGCGGACGGTATTCGAATTCGACTTTGTTGTCCTTATAGTTGAGAAGGGTCGTTGTGTAGGAACTGTTGTAGACCGGACGCGACGACTGGATCTGGATATTGCCTTTGACAATATCATCCGTATATTCCGTAACGGTCAGAAACAGCCTGCACTCTATTTTTTCATTGGGTGAAAACTGGGCGGACGAGAATTTCGTCGAGTTCATATATTCGTTGATTCCCTCTTTCAATGCCTCAAATGTTGTTTCCTGACCCTGAACCTGCTGCGAATTGACTTCGACCGTACAGTTGAGCTCCTGAGCCGAAGCGTTGAACGACAACGCCGCCGACTGCACTATTGAAATAAAGACAAGGAGAAAGTTTCTGAATTTCATAACAGCGAGATTATCTTTCCGGCCACATCTGCCTTCGACATCAGAGGGATATCCGTACGGCGACCGTCGGCAAAAAAGACACTGACGGCATTGGTATCAGTCGCAAATCCGGCTCCCGGAACAGCAAGAGAGTTCAAAACGATCAAATCGAGATTCTTTGACTCCATTTTCCGACACGCATTGAATTCCTCATTGTCGGTTTCGAGCGCGAATCCGACAAGAATCTGTCCGTCACGCTTGTTTTTCCCGAGCATGGCGGCAATATCGGGGTTGCGGCGCAATTCAAGCGTCATCGTCTCGCAGTTCCCGCGTTTGAGTTTTTTGTCGAGTTGCTCGGCGGGAGCATAATCGGCCACTGCCGCACACATTATAGCGATATCGGTCTGCGGAAAAATCTCCATACAGCGGTCAGCCATCTGGCAGGCCGATTCTACCGGTATAACCTTGACGGAGCTCTCTTTAGGCCGGACTGAGACCGGTCCGCTGACAACGGTGACTTCCGCGCCGGCGCGCGCGGCTGCGTCTGCAAGAGCATAACCCATCTTACCGGTCGAGAAATTTCCGATGAAACGGACCGGATCAATACGTTCGTATGTCGGCCCGGCTGTTATGAGCACCTTCTTTCCGGCCAACCGCGATGAGGAAGCGAAATAATCATCCAGCACACGGACAATGTTTTCCGGCTCTTCCATGCGGCCGCGCCCCACAAGATGGCTCGCCAGCTCGCCCGACGCAGGTTCTATCACATGATTTCCATACGAGCGCAAAAGCTCAAGGTTCCGGGTTGTCGAGGGATGGGCCATCATGTCGAGATCCATAGCCGGAGCCACAAACACAGGTGCTTTTGCCGAAAGATATGTCGTCACAAGCATATTGTCGGCCACCCCGTTGGCCATCTTGCCGATAGTGCAGGCCGTTGCAGGAGCTATGACCATCGCATCGGCCCACAGTCCGAGATCCACATGAGAATGCCATTCGCCGGTATTTGCCGTGAAAAATTCGCTGACAACCGGTTTGCCGGTAAGCGCTGACAGCGTGACCGGCGTTATGAATTCCTTTGCCGATGGTGTCATCACAACCTGCACTTCCGCTCCCCGCTTGATCAGAAGTCTGACAAGCAGAGCCGACTTGTAAGCCGCGATTCCGCCGGTTATCCCAAGTATTATATGCTTTCCGTTCAACATTTCCGTTAAATTCAGTTTATCTTGAGCGACGTTTCGCATCGATGCGGAGGCGTATCCGGGCAAAGGCGTCTTTCGTGTTCTGCTGGAAATCGCCCTGCTGTATCCAGCTGTAATAGCCCGGATCATTCCGCAGCACTTCTTCCGCGATCTTGCCTTTGTATTTCCCGAAGTTGATCACTTCCTTGTTGTCGTCATTAAACACAAGCCGGCCGGCAAAATCCACATTCCGGCCATGCGATGAAAACTCCGAGAGCGACTTGATGTCGTTGGTAAGTTCCGAATACCGCTCGAGCTGGGCTTTGAGAACCTCAAGCGTGGCACGCGTATCGGCGCTTGCCGAATGGGCATCCTCAAGATTCTTGCCGCAATAGAAACGGTAGGCGGCCGTCAGGTTGCGCGGCTCGAGCTTGTGATAGATTGTCTGAACATCGACCAGACGTGTTTTCGACATATCAAGCACAATCCCCGCACGATGGAACTCCTCGAGAAGCAACGGAATGTCGAAACGGTTGGAATTGAAACCCGCAATGTCGCAATCAGTAAACATCTCCTTCAGACTTTTGGCGAGCTGCTTGAACGTCGGCTCGGAAGCGACATCCTCATCCGTTATGTGATGGACGGCAGTCGCCTCGGCTGGAATAGGAATCTCCGGATTGATTCGGCGGGTCTTCTCGATTTCCTCGCCCGAAGGAAGAACCTTGATTATAGAGATCTCGACAATACGGTCATGTGTTATATTCGTTCCGGTTGTCTCGAGATCAAAAAATATGATAGGCCTCTGAAGATTGAGTTTCATAGCGGAATAATTTTTTTATTCGCCGACATTCATCGGCATAAGGATCATAAGCAACTCTGTGTCTGGATCAGTCTCTCCAGGGAGGAAAAGAGCGGGACGCGACGGATCGGCCAGACGGATCATGATGTCAGGCGAAGAGAATGTCGAAAGAATCTCGACAAGATACTGGCTGCCGAAGCCCATGCGGAGCGGTTCGCCCTCATAGTTGCATGGAACATGCTCCTCGCCCGAAGTGCCGAGACTGTTGTCTGACGCGCGCAGAACAACTTCGTTCGAATCGAAATTGAACTTGACAAGACCGCCCCCGCCATCGCCGAACACCGCCACGCGGCGCACCGCATTCAGGAAAGAAACGCGGTCGGCTGTGAATGTATAGGGATTCGATGTCGGTATGACACGGTTGTAGTCGGGGAAATTGCCTTTTATCAGACGGCAGTCGAAAGTATACGTAGCCGACTCGAATATCGCAGAAACCGGTGTCACTGTCACTTTGACTGCATCTTCCTTTGCAAACACATTCTTTATGACCTGGGCTCCCTTTACCGGCAGAATGAATGAACATTCGCTGCCGGAGCGCATCGTTCCGTCGACATACTTGACAAGCTTGCGGGTATCGGTGGCAACGAACACAACCGATTCCGGCTTCACATCCCAGAGAATACCCATCATCTGCGGGCGTATCTCTTCTGAGCTGACAGCAAACAGAGTGTTTTCTATACCCTTTATGATCTGCTCGGGTGTCGCCTCAAACGAGATAGTCTCTGATTCAGGGGCCTTGCGGTGTTCCGGATATTCAATGCCGGAGAGCGCAACTGTGTTATAATGGCCGTTGGTATAAGTAATCAGAACCTCAAGATTCTGGTCATTAATCTCAAACGTGATGCCCTGATCGGGCATCTCCTTGAGAAGCTCAACTATTCTGCGGGCATCAAGACAGAAACTGCCGCTGCCCTCTGCATCGGTAACACTAAGGCGACCGACAAGAGAATTGTCCATATCCGAAGCTGTCACCGTCAATGTGTCGTCCTCAAGCTCAAAAAGAAAATTGTTGAGAATCTGGAGGGCGTTTCTGGAACTGATGATTTTGCTTACGGACGAAGCGAATGTGTAGAGAGTTTTGCTGGAGACGTTGAACTTCATGACTATATCGGTTTTGAATATTGTTTCGTTATTTTGATTGCTTTATTGAATTTTCCTTTTTGACAATGCATGGATCAGTCAAAGAATTCCGCATCGGGTTCGGCGTCAGCCGCATCTGCATGGCTGTCGCCTGCTTCAGATTCCATAACCGGCTGAACATCGCCTCCGACACCAAGACTCGGAATAAAGTCATTATCGCAGATGTCGATATCTTTGGGAACCTGAAATTTGACCGACTGGGAATATGGAAGCGTTTTATCGGCATAGACTTTCTTCATGAAAAGCCCCCAGATCGGAAGCGCCATTGACGCCCCCTGCCCGATTCCGCCATTGAGGAAGTGGATGAATCGCTCTTCTCCTCCGACCCACGCTCCCGCAACGATTTCAGGAGTGAAGCCCATGAACCAGCCGTCGGCATTGTAGTTTGTTGTTCCGGTCTTGCCGCCCATTTCGGCCGAAATGTTCCACGGTCCGCCGCGAAGGCGACGCCCGGTTCCGCTGTTGATCACACTCTGGAGCATGGACAACATTCTGTAATAGGCCTTTTCGGAAAGCACTTCCGTATGCTTGGGCGTGAACTCGGAAATGATATTGCCTTTGTTGTCGGCGATAGCAGTGACAAGAATCGGGTCAACGCGCATTCCCTTGTTGGCAAATGCCGAATAAGCGCCGACCATCTCCTTGACCGAGATATCCGATGACCCGAGCGCCAGAGTGTAGTTCGGATCAAGAGGTGAGCTGACCCCATAGTTTCTGAGTGTGCGCACAAGCGCTCCCGGCGAAAGCTGGTCGATCAGGCGTG
This sequence comes from Paramuribaculum sp., assembly GCA_029058705.1. Taxonomy (GTDB): domain Bacteria; phylum Bacteroidota; class Bacteroidia; order Bacteroidales; family Muribaculaceae; genus Paramuribaculum. Next base: position 12,204 of record JAIDXA010000344.1, read on the forward strand.
CCGAAATCCAGTTGTTCGATGTCGTAAGCGCCCACTTGAGATCGACCATACCGCCCGCGCGCGAACGACCCGAACGTATAGACCACAGCTTACCGTTCTGATAAATGCGGGGAGGAGCGCAAAGCATTCTGTCACATGGAGTGAACCCCTCTTCCATCGCAAGCGAGTAGAGAAATGGCTTGATCGTCGAACCGACCTGACGCCGCCCCAGGGAAACCATGTCATACTGGAAATATTTAAAGTCCGGACCTCCGACATACGCCAGGATATGACCTGTGACAGGATCCATTGCCATGAAACCGCTGCGGAGAAACGACTTGTGATAAAGAATCGAATCAAGTGGTGTCATCACAGTGTCGACAGGACCCGAATACGAGAACACCTTCATCTCCACCGGCACATCGAACGTCTTGCGTATCTCACTGTCCTCCATTCCGCCAGCCTTCAACTGACGCCACCGGTCAGTCTGCTTGATAGCCTGATTGATGAGATGTTTCACGCGCACTTCCGATATCTCGGTGCGGTTTGTCGAATAAGGGGCGCCCCATGTTCCGCGCTTCTCGCGGTTGAATGCAGGCTGAAGCGTGCGGCCCAGATGCTGCGTGACCGCCTCTTCGGCGTGCTGCTGCATTCGTGAATCGATCGATGTGTAGATCTTCAGCCCATCATTGTAGATATCATATTTCGAGCCGTCTGGCTTCGGATTCTTCTCGATCCAGCCAAAAAGCGGATTGCGGATCCACTCGATCGAGTCAGAAAAGAATTTCGCCTGCTCCCACGAGCGGTAATTGGCCCGGTCAGGCTTTTTTGCCCTAAGCATATAGCGTATCTGCTCGCGGACATACGGAGCGATACCATCCTTATGATCAACTCGATGGAAATTAACCTCAACCGGCCGCTGCTTCAGCGACATCGCCTCTGACTCGCTCAGAAAACCGGCTTTGACCATCTGATCAAAAACAACATTTCTGCGTTCGCGGGCCCGTTCAGGCTTTCGCAACGGATTGTAGATCGACGGATTCTTCACCATTCCGACCAACAAGGCGGCCTCCTCCACAGTGAGATCTTTCGGTTCTTTTCCGAAATAGACCTGCGCGGCCGAACGAATCCCAACTGCATTATAGAGAAAGTCAAACTGGTTGAGATACATCTTGATAATCTCTTCCTTCGAATAGAATCGCTCGAGTTTCAGCGCGATCATCCATTCGATTGGCTTCTGCAGCGCACGCGACAGCTGATTGGACGACTGCGACGAATACAGCTGCTTGGCAAGCTGCTGAGTCAGGGTGGAACCACCACCCGCGCTGCGGTCCTGCATGAGCAGCGTCTTGAATCCCACTCGCATCAGCGCGCGGAAATCAATTCCGGAATGCTCCATGAAACGGGCATCTTCAGTCGCTATCAGCGCCTTGACAACATGATCGGAAATCTCATCGAAATCAGCGCTGACACGGTTGCCGCTGCCCTGGAAATAACGTCCCATCTCCTTGCCGTCGGCCGTATAGAGAATCGAAGCATACTTATCCGTAGGATTCTTAAGCTCCTCTATGTCCGGCATATAGCCGATAATCCCATTATAAGCGAGTACAAACGACAATCCTATGACTCCGACAAAGACAACAAAACAGATCCAGAGTTTTGCAACCAGACCAAGCCTGCGTTTCTTCTTTTGCGGCGAAACAGCCGAACCTTCAGCCGAACGTTTATCAAAGATATTTTTTCTCATTTACGCTGTATCTTTTTAAGGTAGCAGGGACATACGGACAACCCCGGAGTGCCGTCCGACATCCTTAACAAAGTACAAAGATAACACATATTTGGCAAGTATAAAATCAAAGAATGCGATAATTTATCCCCATCTTAAAAAAAAATTGTTAACCCGACGTTTGATCGCCGATTCAATTATTGCAAACCATTTCAAGTCGATTTCATCACGAAAAAAAACGCCACCTGACCGGCAGATGGCGCAAATAGTGATTCAGTAGATTTTTTCTTTCAGAGAGTGTTTGGATTTAAATCAAATTAAGACTGAGAGTGTTTTTTGAGCGAATTCCGCGAGTTGAAGAGGGAGCATAGCGGGCTATGCGACTGATGAGACTTGGCGGAATTCGCCAAAAAAGACC
>JAIDXA010000345.1 GCA_029058705.1 Paramuribaculum sp.
CCCATTCCGAACAGAGAAGTTAAACCTCACCACGCCGATGATACTGCGAAAGCGGGAAAGTAGGTAACCGCCCCCTTAACCGACGAAGCGGCTCTGATCACACCGATCAGGGCCGCTTCCTTTTATTATAAATGTTGCTGTTTCCTTTTGAATCTCTTATCATCGAACGATTATGGTTGAACTTTCTCAGATACCCGTTGTCAGCTCGTGGCTTCGCTGCAATGGCGGAGCTACTGATGAAGTCCTCGCCAAGCTGTGTGGACTCCTGTCTCCGAGCATTGTCCCCAGACGCACAGTAATTGTTTCTGAAGGGAAGTTTACGGGAGAGGCCTATTTTATCGAAAGAGGGATGACCAGAAGCTATTGGATGGTCGATGGGCAGGAAGTTACCACCTCGTTTTCCATCGAGGGGAGCATTGTTTTCAGCATGGATGAGCTCTACTACGGACTGCCGAGCGAGGAGTATATTGAAACTGTTGAAGACTCTTTTCTTTTGGCCATATCACTTTCCGATCTTGCGTCGGTTGTCCGTTCGGAGAGATCCCTCAATGAATGGTGGATTAGAATTCACCAGGACGAGTATCGCAGACTCCACAGATCCCATAAAGAGCGGCTGACAATGTCGGCCGCTGACCGTTACAGGGCTTTTGCCCGTCAGTTTCCTGAAGTATGCCGCCGTGGCCGCCTGACAGACATTGCCTCCTATCTTGGCATCACACTTCCAACTCTCAGCCGTATTCGTGCGGAAAAGTGACAGCTTGTTCCCTCTTTCAGTTTTTGTTCTAAGACAATTTTTTTTAGTCGGTTTATTATTACTTTTGCGGCAAATAACCCTTTTAAATCTAAATTAATATGTCTGTAACAGAACAGAAGGTATCCTCAGGCAGGCCACGTTATCAATTGCTCGACGGTCTTCGTGGTGTTGCCGCCTTGTTTGTGATTCTCTATCATTTTTGTGAAGCTTTTGCGACTTCTCCGACGGACCAGATGTTCAATCACGGTTATCTCGCCGTCGACTTCTTTTTCGTGCTGTCAGGTTTCGTGATCGGATATGCCTACGATGGGAGCTGGAAAAAGGGGATGACACCGGGTCGTTTCATGCTTCGTCGCGTTGTCAGGCTGCAGCCTATGGTCATCCTGAGCCTGTTGTTGGGCGTAATTGCCTATCTGATTCAGGGCAGCGTGCGCTGGGACGGAACACCAGTCAGCCTCCCGACACTGGCTGTTGCACTTGTTTTGGGAATGCTGCTCATTCCGGTAAGCCCGGGAGTCAGATATGATGTACGGGGCAATGGAGAGATGTTTCCGCTCAATGGGCCGAGCTGGTCACTGTTTTTCGAATATATCGGAAGCATTCTCTACGCACTTGTTCTCCGTCGCCTGTCCGACCGCTGGTTGAAACTTGTTGTTTTTCTCTCGGCAGCCGGTCTCGCCGCCTGGGCTGTGACCGACATGTCGGGAGCTTATCACCTCGGTGTCGGATGGGGCATGGCCGACTGGGGATTTGTCGGCGGATTTCTGCGTCTTTCCTTCTCGTTCTCAATCGGGCTGCTTATGCAACGCCGTTTCCGGCCTGTTCGGATCAGGGGTGCATTCTGGATTTGTTCGGCATTGATTGCCATAATTTTGGTATGCCCGTATGTAGGAGGTCCAGAACCATCGCCCCTAAACGGCATTTACGATGCTGTGGCAACGGTTTTCATCTTCCCTGCAGTAGTATGGCTCGGCGCGGGTGGAACGACGTCTGACGCCTTTTCTACGCGTTTATGCGAGAATCTCGGCGAACTTTCCTATCCGGTCTACATTGTCCACTATCCGGTCATGTATCTCTTCTATTCGTGGGTATGGACAAACGGACTTGGCTACACTCAGGTCTGGCCGGTTTGCTGTGGTCTGTTAGTGCTGATAGTTCTTATGGCGTGGGCTTCACTACGGTTCTACGATCAGCCTGTGCGCCGCTGGCTCTCGGCACGGCTGCTGACCCGGAAGCGCCTGTGATTCCGTCCGCATGTCCTGAAGCTATAATGTGATATAAAAAAGCAACGAGGGGTCGTCGTCACGACGTCTCCTCGTTTAGATAATAAACCAATCATTATCACATTTCTTGCAATGGAAAAAGTAATTTTGCTATGTACTATTAGAACGAAGAATCCCCCTGAAAGTTTATATTGGTCATGTCGATTTAACTCAGTTTAACGTATAACCGGCAACTGTCCTATCCGTAGCCGTGAAGATTCCAAATCGAAGTGCAAAACTTTGAGTTAGGAATTATTCATTCTCCTCACTCCTTCTGGCGAGGGGATG
>JAIDXA010000346.1 GCA_029058705.1 Paramuribaculum sp.
GATTGTGGCCGCAAGCGCCTGTAAGCTCGATTGTCTTGCCATTGCCTTTGCGTCGTTGGAGCGGAATTTCGATTTTTTGCCGCCCGAAAAGGTAATCGGCCGTCAGTGTGGATGTTTTCTCCATTTCGGCGGGGGTGCCCTGAAACACAATTTTTCCACCTTTGCGTCCGGCATTCGGGCCGATGTCGACGATATAATCGGCTTCAAGCATCATCTCCTTGTCATGTTCGACAACGATTATCGAGTTGCTGGCGTCGCGCAGTTTTTTTAACGAATCGATGAGACGGCGGTTGTCGCGTTGATGAAGTCCGATCGACGGTTCGTCGAGGATGTATAGCACGTTGACAAGCTCCGAGCCGATCTGGGTTGCAAGCCTTATCCTCTGGCTTTCGCCTCCGGATAAGGTTGCGGATGCGCGGTCGAGGGAAAGATATTCGAGTCCTACATCAACGAGGAAGCCGAGGCGTGAGCGTATTTCCTTGAAGATTTCTTTGCCGATAACGGCTTCCTGGCTGGTGAGTTTCGCTTCGATGTCAAGAGTCCATTCGTGGAGGCGCCGGATGTCCATTGAAGCGAGGTCGGAGATGTTTTTGCCGTCAATGAAGAAGTGGAGTGCCTCTTTGTTGAGGCGTTTTCCATCGCATTCCGGGCAGGTTGCGCGCGAAAAGAACTGTCCGCTCCACTTTTTTGCCTGGCTGCCGGAATCGTCGTCGAGCTGGAGCTCGAGATATTTGGCCAAACCCTCATAGGCAAAAGAGTAGACGGCGGAAAGTGTGCCTGAAGGCATTTCGAGACGTTCGTCGGTTCCGTTGACAATGTCATCGATGGCTTCCTGCGGAATTTCTCCTATGGGAGTCTTGAGGGTACAGCCGTATTTTTTACAGATCGCATCGATCTGATGGAATATCATAGAATCGCGGTAGCGGCCGAGAGGCGCGATGCCGCCTGAGTGGATCGACAGGCTTTCGTCGGGAAATATTTTCGCACGGTCGACCATGCTGACATATCCGAGCCCCTTGCATTTCGGACAATATCCTTGAGGCGAGTTGAACGAGAAGTTATGGGGGGCCGGTTCGCGGTACGACAGACCTGTCGTGGGATCCATCAATTGTTGTGAGAACTGGTAGATGCGGTCTTCGTCAACGTCATAGACCATCATCTGCTTGTCTCCCTGACGGAGCGCTTCAGCAATGGTGTCATGAAGACGGGTCTCGTCCTTGGGACTTACTTTCAGCCGGTCGATGACTGCTTCGATGGAATGGTTTTTATAGCGGTCGACTTTCATTCCTGGAGAGATCTCTTTGAGATGTCCGTCAACGCGCACTGTCAGATATCCTTTCTTGCGTATTGATTCAAACAGCTCCTTGTAGTGGCCTTTACGGTTTTTGACGAGCGGGGCAAGAATGTAGACTTTGTGTCCTTCGAACCTTTCAAGGATAAGGCGGACTATCTTATCCTCTGAATACTTGACCATCGGTTCTCCGGAAAGATAACTGACAGCCCGTCCGATGCGGGCGAAGAGCAGACGGAGAAAATCGTAGATTTCGGTAGTTGTGCCGATAGTGCTCCGCGGATTCCGGTTGATGGTTTTCTGCTCGATGGATATGACCGGGCTCAGGCCTGTTATTTTATCGACATCGGGGCGTTCCATGTTTCCGAGCATGTTGCGGGCATAGGATGAGAAAGTCTCGATGTAGCGCCGCTGTCCTTCGGCATAAATGGTGTCGAAGGCAAGCGAGGACTTTCCCGAGCCGGAAAGTCCTGTAATGACGGTCAGAGTGTCATGCGGTATGCTGACGTCGATGTTTTTTAGATTATGGACTCTTGCGCCCATCACTTCCAGCGTTTCGGAGGCGACAGGCGAAGGTCTGTGTCCTGAATTCAGCTTAGGTTCGTCTGAGTCTGTCTTTTGCGTCATTTGTTGACCCATTTCTTGTTATAGACTTTGGTTTTGGCAGAGGATCGGTGCATCGATTTTTCGGTGGGTATCCTGACCGAATATTTTTTGCCTGATTTGTTGGCCAGCGATTTGGCGCGAATCCACGGATTGTGTTCGCGCAGAGTCATGTAGTTGGTGCCGTGCTCTTTTGCCCATGTGGGCCAGTCGTCTACGGGTGTCGATACTTCGATGACTTCGTAGTCGAGCGGCTGATAGAGCTGGTCGCGTGAGAGTATATAGCCGTATGCCGATGGATCTTCCATTATCATTTTCATTGCGAGCAGGCGGAACATGTAGCGGGTTGTCTCGCTGACAAGCCATAGATCGAATGCCGATTCGACTTTCTGAGAGGCCAGTTCGGACGAGATGCGTCCCTGGCCTCCGTTATATGATGCTGCGGCGGATTCCCAGTTGCCATATTTCGCATAGGCGCTTTTGAGATATCTGCAAGCCGCCCTTGTGGCTTTTTCAAGATTGTAGCGTTCGTCGACCGAATCGTTGACCTCGAGACCGTATTCACGTGCGGTAGCCGGCATGAATTGCCAGAAGCCTGCCGCTTTGGCCGGAGAGACTGCATGGGGATTGAGCGAACTTTCAATGCAGGCAAGGTAAAGAAGATCTTCCGGAACGCCTTCGCTTTTCAGAATGGGGGCCATCTCCGGAAAGTAACGGTTGGCCCGTTTGATTGTGAGAAGGGTGTTGCCGTGGGTATAGGCCATTGACGTCAGTTCGCGGTCGAGACGCTCGAACATGTCTATCCTGTCAAGAGCGATCTTTTGGCCGGCAAAGGTCGTTTTGCCGGGGACTTTCGGGTTGCGGACTGCTGCAAGGGGAGTTGGTGTCGATGCTGTCACCGGAAAAGCGGTCGTCGTTAACGCGGAAACACAGAGCAACATGCCGCAAATAATCTGTTTCATAGTCTGATGGATTGTTGATTGTTTGTCAGGTTGGTGCGCGTTTTTCTTATTCGCCGGTGTAGCGCACTATGTTGATGTCGCCGCTCAGATTGTATTTTTTATTATCAGAACCTACGGCCTTGATGACATAGTAATACACTCCGGCGGGTGCGAGTTTGCCGTTGTAGCGGCCATCCCAGCCTAAGGCCGGATCGTGGAACTCGGCGACTTTTACACCCCAGCGGTTGAATATATAACACTCGAAACTCACAATTGATTTGTAGCTGACGCGCCATTCGTCGTTGGTGACTTCGGTTGCGCCTGGTGAAAATGCGTTCGGACAGCGCAGAAACGATTCTCCGACGAAGACTTTGAAGACTTCGCTTTCAGCCGAACATGTGCCGTCTGAGTTTGCTGCAACGAAGCGGACATAGGTAGTTCCCATTTCCTGAAAGGTACGCGTAACGGTCAGTTCCGGATCGCGGATGGATATATCCTCGAAGTCGACGTCGTTTGAAAATTGCCATTCATGAAAAATGGCCGCATCCGACACTGTGGCGCTGAATGTGATGTCAAACGGAGCGGATCCGCCGAGTCCGTCGGTGTCGACATTAAGCTGGTTGTCCGGTTTCTCGCCGGATTGGGCGGCTTTTACCTCGGCTGCGACCGATGTGGTCTTGTAGAGTGGCGAGTTTATTTCTGTTTCGTTGTTCCAGAAATGAAGGAAGCGGTCGCCCGATAATGTGAAATATGTGTCGCAGAGTGGAGCTTCAATGTTGATCGTCTGCCCGATCGATTCAAGAACCGTCGTGGCCTCTTCCGTTGTGTAGCTGAAGGAATTTTCGTCAAATCGGAGAGTTGTGAACTTCAGCTCGATTTCGCGGCTGAGTGTCAGCGAACGTGCGTTGATGGCGTGGTATGTTATGGCATTCGCATTTCCTGAAAACTCAATGAGCGCCCGTCCGCAATCCTGATCGGAAGCCGGCGTGAGCGACCGTGCTTCATAACGGTGTGCGGAGTAATCGACAATCCAGAAATAGACCGGTCGGTCATCGATCGTGACCGTGTAGCCGGTGTCGCCCTGCAGCCGGTTGATTGTTAGGGCCGTTCCGTTTCTCGACAGGTCTGTGGCCGCGACCGGAACGGCGTAGGCTGCTCCCTGTGCGCCCCAGACGGCGACTGTCGCCGACGATGTCGCTGACGGAAGTGTTATGGATGCCGTAGCTCCGTTTACGCTTTCCATCACGTAGATTTCTTCCAGACCGGATGCTGCTGATCCTTTTTCGCTCCATACGGGATGCGGGTTGCCGGAAAAAGAAAGCGAAACAGCACCCGACGAGAGTGACGCAATCGTAGCTAAGATAAGAAAAACATAATGTTTCATTCGTTAAGGCTTTGAGCTATTTTTTTAACGCAAAACTCATCCTGTTATTGTCTGCCGGATACAAATAGAAGCGGAAGGTTTGAGGTGCTTCGTCATGGATCTTTGACAGGATGAAAAAATATCACGCAAGCAATCTCTGCGATGCTTGCGTGACTTAGTGAATGATGGTCTCTTAATTACTCTAATTTGCAGTTGTTCTTTGATTGGTATAGATTGATTGTATACTTTTTCGTATTCTATCTTTGGATGTTTATTATCTAAACGAGAAATATTTGTTTGCTGCGACAAAATTAGTTAAATCAAATTAATAACCGGTGACATTTGCGTTACAATGCTGTAACAAAGATGTTGTTGGTATAAAATTGGATAATATTAACTAAAATTATGGCGATTTTTTCAATGTGAATTGAAACTCAAGTCCTCCTTCGGCACGATTGTAGACTGAAATTGCACCTCCGAGCGATTCGATCGTGCTTTTCACAATCGGCAGCCCTAACCCGGTGCCGCCTGATTTTCGTGAACGGCCGGCTTCAACACGGTAGAAGCGTTCAAACAGATGAGGGACGTGCTCGGTCGGCACGCCCTGGCCGTTATCCCAGAATGCGAAGGTGTAGAATTTCTCGGATTCAGCAACCAGATTGATTCCCATAGCGGTTCCGTGGGAATGGATAACCGCGTTTCTTGTGAGGTTTGTGATTGCACTTGTCAGAAGGTTGATGTTGGCGAAAACCGAGCATCTGAGAGGAATTTCATATTCAAATTCCATATCTTTGAGCATTCCTGACTGGGCGAAATCTTCCTTTATGCCATAGACGAAATCGTGGAAATTTATTTCAGAAATGATGATTTTTGCGGATCCTTCTTCGAGCCGTGTCATTGTCGAGACGTCGTTGAGGAGCAGGCAGAGTCTTTCGACATTGCTGAGCGCGCGGGTAAGAAAATATTTTTGCGTTTCAGCGTCCATGTCGTCTGATGAGAGTACGGTTTCGAGGTAGCCGCGGATAACCCCGACAGGAGTCTTCAGCTCATGGTTGATGTTGTTTGTCAGTTGATGCTGGACGCGGCGTTTTTCTTCGATGGCATGCATGGCTATGGCATGTTCCTTATCGCTGTTTTCCATGGCTTTGACACGTCCGCGATAGAGGTGGATGATCTCTTTTGAAATGTCGCCCAGTTCGTCATGGCTCAGGCGTGATTCGTCGACTTTAAGCGTCGAGTTGTTGGCCAGATGGGCAAATTCCTGAAGGATCTTGATGTTGCGGACAACGAAATTCGTCGACAGGTAGGCCAGGATGATGACAAGAAGGAATGAGCCGCCCAAAAGTATGAAGAATAGTGAGTTGTCGGTTTTCAGCACGTTGTTTATCGCTTCGTTCCACGGCATGGCGGTGTGGACTTCCAGCTGTCCGTCCTCACTTATCTTCCTGGAATAGAAGTGAATTTCTCCGGAGTTGTTTCTTCCGATGACTCCGTCGGTATTGGTCGCCTGGTCGGCATAGTCCTGCGGAACGCGAAACTCGCGGCCGATCGCATCGATGAGCCGTCCCTGTGAGTCGTAAATGCTGACCTGGACTTCATCATATTCCGAATTGTCGTAATAGCGGCGGATGAAGTTGAGAAACGGTTTGATGTCGGTTTTGCGCTCGTGGGCAACAATCAGTCTTGATGAAATGAAGTTCAGTTGTTTTCCGATGTCGTTGAGCCTTAGCTTTTCTTCGCGTGAATATTGCACGAAGATGAGGATGACCACTAATGCGAACATCGAGCCTATTATAGGCAGGAGAAGTCTGAAGCGGACACTAAATCTTCTCTTTGAATCCATAACCGAATCCCAGGCGCGTTACAATATTATTGCCGTATTCGCCGATCTTTTTGCGGAGGCGCGCGATGTTGGTGTCGATGGTGCGGATTGTCACGACAACATTGCTGTCCCATATCTTTTCAATGAGTTCCTCGCGGGAATATATCCGGTTGCGGTGGGTTAGGAAAAAAAGTAGGATGTCATATTCCGTACGTGTCAGATTCAGTTCCTGTCCGTCGAGATAACCGAGTTTCTCGTTGCAGTCGATCCGTAGGCCGTTGAATGTCACGTCGGCCACATAGTTGCTGTCTTTGTTCTGCGACGGCATCTCGGAGATGTTGACGCGGCGCAAAACCGCGCGCACGCGGGCTATCACCTCGCTTATTACGAATGGTTTGGTGATATAGTCGTCAGCGCCGATGTTCAATCCCATGACCGTGTTGTCTTCGCCGTTCAGGGCGGAGCAGAATATTATCGGAGTGAATTCAGTGGCCGGTTCATTTCTTACTCTCTTGGCGAAATCGAATCCGCTCATGGCTTCCATCATGATATCGACAATCATGAGATTATAGGACGCAAGATCCATTTCGAGGGCTTCTTCCGCGCTGTATGCGCAGTCGACGTCATACCCGTTTTTCTCGAGATTGAATTTCAGGATCTCACACAATGCTTCTTCGTCGTCAATGACAAGTATCTTGGTGTTCATAGAGCTTTTGTTAGCGAAAACTGTTTAGACAGAGTCGGTTCTGTCGCCTGCTGTGGGGAAAGGGCGTGGTCGTTGAACGCACAGCATGCCCAATCAGGTTGTAAAATTACAAAAAATGTACTTTAATCAGGCTTAAAATAAGTTAAATGAGCTGCTGCCCGGAACCAAACAGGCGCTCTCTCGTTTATAAGGTATAATTACTATATTTGCACTGTGTTTTTTTCATGGTATTAGATTTTAAGGTTAAAGATTAATCGGTTGTCGGGAGACAGCCGACTTCTTTTTTTGTATAAGACCCCATTCCCCAATATTAGTTAACGCTGGGGTCGCATATCTCTGAGTGGTTTTTGTCTTGTGATGAAGGAGCGTAGCCTTTGCTACG
>JAIDXA010000347.1 GCA_029058705.1 Paramuribaculum sp.
GGAGATACTAACATTGACAATGGCGAACACTTTTACGAATTCGACGAAATATAACACCACTGTTGCCCCGCCCGATTTCGTGACCGGGACACTCCTCACCCCTCCCAAATTATTTAGAGAGTGTATTCTATTTCTCAAAAAATAATAATCGAACGTACCGATGAAACATTGCAACCTGTCATTTTTGCTGACCATTGCCGCTTGTCTGATGTCGTTTCAGGCTATATACTCAGCCGACAACAATGTCCGGCTCTACAGCTATGAAGACGATTCCGGATCATACTACATCACAATCCGCGACGACACACTGACTATGTCGGGGCTCATCCCCGATGGTTCCGGCAGATATCAACCTTTGGAATTCGCGACTTGCCTGATAAAAAAATGTCCATCCGACTATAAACAATCGGGAAACTGTTATATACTGTCATCGTTACAGCAGTATATTATGACCGATGATATGGAATTAAATCAGACCTGGTCTGATTCAGTCCCGGACAATCATATCCGGGTTGTCTTCGAATTCAGCGAAAACTTATCCGGTCTTGAGCTTTCTCTATCCAACATCAACTCTTATTTGGATAATGAAGATGCTCCTTTTGTTGAGTTATCCAAACAATTTGGCAGCAACGATACTGCAAATAATCACTGCGTTATGGATGTTGATCTATATAGCGGGGTTACTCATAGTCCCGACATTACTCCGTCTCTCACCTACCTCGAATTCTATTTTATAGGCTCACCTCTATTATGTCCGAGATTTTTCATCCCCTCAAAAGTCAACAAATCCTTCAGCCATATCTACTATAGAGGTGAGCGTGAACAATTCACTTTAGCTGAGGGATGCAACCTTATTACTGTTAAACTGCCAAATGCAAGCATTGCTAATTATGTAAAAAACTACATCGATAACCTCCTGATCTATTTTAAGAAAAAGGACCTCGTTATGCTTGGCAAAAAGTTTAAACGAGTCAGTGAATTCAAGAAACCGACCTCGACAAACACCGATAACATCTGAGAGAGTGTTTGAATTTAAACCGCGTTAACAGTAATACGAATGAACGGCAGAAACTTCAAAATAATCCTGAGGTCTTTTTTGGCGAATTCCGCCAAGTCTCATCAGTCGCATAGCCCGCTATGCTCCCTCTTCAACTCGCGGAATTCGTTCAAAAAATTTCCTCAGTCTTAATTTGATTTAATTCCAAACACTCTCTCAAATACAGCCGGATCAGAGTGAGTTCTTAGCCAAATGAGTTGAGCAGGTGTTTGAGGATTGCCTGTTTTTTTGTAAATTCGCAAAAATTAGCAATCAACCGATCCATGAGAACAACATTGCCCAGACTGATCACAGCCTTATCGACAGCGACGGTCATCCTATCGTGTAGCGGAGACGGGGTCACGGAAATCGCGGATAAGATCGAAAACGGGAAGCCCCTCGACAGCAACGACTACGACCAGATGCTCGACTATCTGGAAACGGCGACCGAAGCCTCTGTTCCACGGCTCAAGGAAGCCCTCACAACAGGAGATGTTGAACGGATCGAGTCGGAGATGTCGGAGGAATATCCCTATGCAGGACCGTTCGGCACGGCTCTTCTTCATGACTATCCGGAGCTGTCGGCATCACAAATCGACCGCATGTCGTCGATCAGGCAAAAAGCCCGTGAGGCATGTCAACAATAATAAAACCACTATTAATAAAACTACTATTCAAAATCAACCGATACAACAACCATCATGCGTAGAATTCTTTTAGGAATCACGATACTGTCGACATCGGGCATCATAGCCGGCTGCAACAGCAACTCAAAAGAAACGACAGCCGAAACCGACGTCCAGACGGAAGATTCAACCTCAATAATCCCTGACACGATTGACATCAATCAGCGCATTGCCTGGCGAGCTGCCCAGGGAATGCCACTCTATCCCGACGAGATAGACACGATTCTGGCTTATTACGAGGCAGCCGACAAGTGGACAGGCGAACATGTCGGGGCGGTGCACTCACCGGCAGATCTGGATTCGCTCGAAGCCCGTTATCTCCGTCAGTTTCCCTATCTTGAGATCTATTCTATGATTCTCGAGAACTATGCCGACATCATAATGCCGGAACAGCTCGACCGGCTGCAGGCAACGGCCGAAAGCCTTGGCGCAAAGGTGGACAGGGCAGCGAAAGCCGCCGGCATCGATCCGTCGGAAATCAATCCGCTCCACGGTGCGGAATCACGGCCGTCAGAGATCAACAATCCCGATTAAGCTGTTTAATTTTTTTTATTTTAAACAGTTTCCAAGGGTTAGATTGAACCATTCCAAGCAAAGCCCAACGTCATATGACAAGCACCAAATCACTTTCGCCGGGCACGCATCTTGATTCCGGACAGAACAACTATACGATACTGCACACTCTCGGATCGGGAGGTTTCGGAATCACATATGCGGCATCTGTGGCGGCACGCATCGGCAATATCCGAACAAGTGTCACCGTAGCCATCAAAGAGCATTTTCCGGCAACGGACTGCGAGCGTGTGCCAGGATCAGACTCACTCACCTGCAGCGAAACGTCGCGCCAAAGAGTGGGGATGTCGCTCAAAGATTTCATAGAGGAGGCCCAGTGTCTGCAACGGATTGCGGGTCTTCATCACAACATAGTGACAGTCAACGAGGTTTTCCAAGCGAACAATACGGCTTATTACGTGATGGAATATCTCAACGGCAGGAGTCTGAAAGAATATGTAGAGGAGAAAGGCGCGCTTTCGCAATCGGAGACCTTAGAAATCATGAGGCCTGTGATCAGTGCAGTTGCCACACTCCATCAGAACAGATTCACGCATCTTGACATCAAGCCGGCCAACATCATGCTTGCAGAGACGGATGACGGCTCACTGCGACCGACACTTATCGACTTCGGTCTGGCCAAGCATTACAACGTTGACGGGTCGGCCACCGCGACAGTGTCGCTTGCCGGATTTTCGGACGGTTACGCTCCTGTAGAACAATATTCGGGGATAACAAAATTTTCGCCGACGGTCGATGTCTATTCACTCGGCGCGACGATTCTTTTCTGCCTGACCGGCAAAACACCGCAGAGGGCGGTTGAAATGACACCCGAAAACATGCGGGCGTCACTGCCGGCAGGAATATCGCCGGCACTTGTCAAGATACTGGAGATAGCGACGGCTTTTCAGGCGTCAGACCGTTTTCCCAACGCCCTACAACTTCTAATAGAGGTGAACAACGACGTGTCGGCCAACGATGCCGGCACGACTTCGGGATATACGAAACAAGCGGGAGCAGACCTTTCTGACCATAGCGGGCGCAGCCGGACATTATCGGATGACCGCACGATCATCAGCTCTCCGGCGGTTTCGCCTCCACACCCCTACCGCCCTCCCCGTCCGATGGAACAGACGGCGACGCCGGCAGCGCCGCCAGATCCATATGCCAGGAAAAACACTCCCGTATGGCTCTGGGCACTGATTGCGGTTCTGTCGGTCGCATTGTGTGTGGCGGGATATCTTGTCTATGACGCCAACCGGAGCGTGAGCCGCAGAATCCAGATTCCCAAGATTGAAGACAGCGATTACCGCGAAACGGGATTTTCAGGGACTCAGAAGGTTCATAAAGAGACATCTGCGGAGGAAACGGAGGCCATAGCGATTCTTGACGACGGGACAGAGACACCAGACCTCGGATTTCATTTCCTTTCGGGTCCGGTCAGATCGTGTACGAACGCTGCCGGCGTCAGGCTTCCGTTTGACACGTATGGAAACTGGACCGGATCGTACAACGATTATCTTGGTCCGCGTAAATTCTACCGGGACGACTATGGCCGAATTATCCGTGAGACCTATGACTCGGACAAATACGGCATGGGGGAGATGGTCTATACCTGGGAGGGCAATCATGTTTCCACGATGGTTGACGAAAACCGTGACCATTCGGTCTATTTCACATATGACGGCAACGGTGATCTCGTCAGCCAACTGATCTACAACGGAGGAAAGGAGACTCTTTTTGAGTATTCGAACCACCGTCGCGACAAGCATGGCAACTGGATATCGCGAACTTATGTCCGCACATCGGTTGAAAACGGAGAGGCCAAAACTTCGAAAGGGACACAGAAACGCACCATAACATACTATTAACCAAAGCAATCCTATGAAACGCCTCGCTTTATCCATAGCGGCCACTCTTTTTTGCGGAATCAGCGGTTTCGCCATGCCCGCAGGCAATGCGGCTGCCGAATCCACGCGTATAGCGAAGCCCGATTACACCAAGACCCTCAGACCGCCCATGCAGGAGAGACTGTTTCATTCGGATGCAGTAGAGAAACAGATCAAGCGGGTCAAATCGCTGCTGACCAACGAAAAGCTGGCATGGATGTTTGAGAACTGCTTTCCGAACACAATCGACACTACAGTACATTTCCGGAGAGGGGACGACGGAAAAAATGACACGTTTGTCTATACGGGCGACATCCATGCGATGTGGCTACGCGATTCAGGGGCGCAGGTGTGGCCTTATGTCGCGCTTGCCAACGAAGACGCCAATCTTAAAGCCATGATCGAGGGTGTTATCCGGCGACAATTCAAATGCATCAATCTCGATCCGTATGCGAACGCGTTCAACGACGGCCCTACCGGAGGGTCATGGCAATCAGACCTTACCGACATGATTCCGGATGTTCATGAACGGAAATGGGAAATCGATTCGCTATGCTATCCGATCCGACTTGCCTATGAATACTGGAAAACGACGGGCGACGCAAGCATCTTCGACAACGAATGGCTTAAGGCAATTGAAAACATTTATGAGACATTCGTTGCGCAGCAACGGAAAAACGGCATCGGGCCATACACATTCCAACGACAGACTGAGCGCGCGCTCGACACGCTCAGCAATGATGGAAAAGGAGCGCCAGTCAGACCGGTGGGTCTCATCGTTTCGAGTTTCAGGCCGTCGGACGACGCAACGACATTTCAGTTTCTCGTCCCATCGAATTTCTTTGCGGTCAGCTCTCTGCGAAAGTCCGCCGAAATCCTTACGGAAGTCAACAATGACAATGATCTTGCAAAACGATGTTCGGAGCTTGCCGACGAAGTGGAGAGTGCCCTGAAACGCCATGCGACTTATGACCATCCGGAATACGGAAAAATCTATGCGTTTGAAGTGGACGGATTCGGCAACCATATGCTGATGGACGATGCCAATGTTCCGAGTCTGCTCGCAATGCCGTATCTCGGCGATGTTGCACCTGACGATGAAGTTTATCAGAACACGCGCCGGTTTGTGTGGAGCGAGAACAACCCTTATTTTTTCCGAGGGAAGTCGGGAGAGGGTATCGGCGGCCCGCACGTGGGCTACGGGATGGCATGGCCCATGAGCGTGATGATGAAGGCATTCACATCTGATGACGACAACGAGATCCGCGACTGCATAGCGATGCTATTGCGAACGGACGCCGACACGGGATTCATACATGAATCGTTTGATGTCGAGAATCCGATGCATTTCACCCGCGAATGGTTTGCCTGGCAAAACACGCTATTCGGCGAACTGATCCTCAAACTGATCAATGAAGACAAAGTGGAACTGCTCAATTCGATTCCATCGGACGGCATGATTTATAACCATTAGAGTGTGTTTGGCTTTCAACTCGCGGGATTCGCTCAATTAACCCCACAACTAAATTTAAACAGTTTCTTAGAGTATGTGGATACAAAAAGAAATACATCTTAAGCCGCGTCAGCGAGGCTTCCATCAGATCACGGAGGAGATTACGGCGAGCCTTCCGGCGCTTCCGAAAACGGGTATTCTAAACCTGTTCATCATGCATACGTCGGCTGCATTGTCGATCAACGAGAATGCCGATCCGGATGTATGCAGAGATCTGGAGTCGATCATGAACCATATTGTCAAGGAAAACGCCCCCTATTACCTCCACACCTATGAAGGGTCTGACGACATGCCCGCCCACGCAAAATCGACACTGATCGGCCCGTCGCTTACGATTCCGATCAGCAACGGGCGGCTGAAGCTCGGGAGATGGCAGGGCATTGTTTTGTGCGAGTTCCGCAACCACGGGGGTAGCCGACGGATTACCGCCACAATAGCAGGAGAATAACGACAAAACCTCATCCTAATAACAAATCAAGCACATGAAAAAATGCATTACATTGATTGCAGGAGCACTGATGATCAGTGCCTGCAACAACAGCAAAACCGAATCCGGGAACAACTTGCCTGACAGCCTTCCTACCGATTCCACAACAGTAGAAATGAAGACGGCAGAAGCCGATACAGCAACGGCAGACACCATTGCCGCTGTCGAACCGCTCAGCGATCGGATAGCCAGATCCACTCCAATTAAATTCACAGGATCAAAACGTGGGACAGAATACCTGGACGGCCAGAAAGTCACATACACATGTCGTGCAACGCTCACATTAAAAGAGAACGGCAAATGCACACTCTACGAAATGGTTCAGGACGATATGACTACAAGCGGAACATACTCGATTTCCGATTCGACCATCGTAATGACGTTTCCAAACAGGTGGGACGGAAAAACCGTTACCGGAACGATCTCATCCGATCTGTCAAAAATCACGCTTAAAAAGCCTGTTGCAGAAGGAGTGAAGACTCTAAAAACATCAAGATAAGAATGTCAATGTACTCTTTGCCGTATTTTCGGTCTGATCCATACGGGTCAGACCGTTTTTGCGCATACGGCGGCGCTCAGAGGAGGAAAGCCCTCAGGGGCTTTGGGAACAGGGGGAGATATGATGGGGAATCCGGCTGGGCGGAGGGCGGGATCTGGAGCGGGATGCCCTGCGGCGGCTGATCGGATTCGTGCGTCGGGGTGGTTTCCTCGTCGGGCGGGTCGGAGAGGTCGAGGATCGGAAGACGGGACTGGCGGACAAGACGGGAGAAGAAGTTGACGCGGGTGCGGGACCGGTAGATTCCGCAGAGGATCAGCAGCGACTGCGGGCCGACATCGATTGCGGGGAGGATTGCGCGCCAGTGCTGTTCGAGATAGCGTCCGCGGCAGGGAAAGGCGTCGCCGTCGAGGATCAGCGCGAGCCGGAAGGAGAGTCCGCGGCAGTGGTCGGG
>JAIDXA010000348.1 GCA_029058705.1 Paramuribaculum sp.
TGCGCCTTCGGCGCGGAGAATCTCGCTCTGTTTGTGGGCTTCGGCTTCGTTTATGCGGGATGCTTTCTCTCCTTCCGACCGAAGGATCAGGGATTGTTTTTCACCTTCGGCGTTGAGGATTTCGGCTCTTCGGTTTCGTTCGGCCTGCATCTGTTTCTCCATTGCCACCCGGACGCTTTCGGGCGGGGTTATGTCCTGCAGTTCGACACGGTTTACCTTGACTCCCCATTTGTTGGTGGCGTCGTCGAGAATGGCCTGGAGTTTTGTGTTGATTGTGTCGCGCGAGGTCAGGGTTTCGTCAAGTTCGAGTTCGCCGATGACGTTTCGCAGTGATGTCTGGGTCAGTTTCTCTATGGCGTTGGGGAGGTTGTCGATTTCGTAGACTGCTTTTTTTGGGTCGGTTATCTGGAAATACAGTAGCGCGTTGATTTCGGTTGTCACGTTGTCGCGTGTGATTACCTGTTGCGACGGGAAATCGTAGACTTGTTCGCGCAGGTCGATGATCGAAGTGGCCACTGTGCGGATCGATGAAATCGGACCGGAGCTCACGGGGCGTCGGGTGTAGATGGTTTTCGGTTTGTCTATGAATGGAATTATCAGATTGAGTCCCGGCGCGAGGACGCTGTGGAAGCGTCCGAGACGTTCGACGACGCGGGTTTCAGACTGTGGGACGACTTTTACTCCGGCTGAGATGATTGCGATAACGAGGAGCAGCAGGACTCCGCAGATGATCAATGTTTCCATGGGCTTATAGGGGGGATTATGATTGTCTGGCTGATTGATTGTGTGTCAGGCAGGCCTGACGGTCAGGACTATGCTTTTGTAGCCGGTCACTATGATTTCCTCGCCGGCTGAAATTGTATGGTCGATGCCGGGAGCTTCGATCTGCCAGCTGTCTCCGTCGATGCGTGCGCGGCCGGTTTTTCCGGGTTCGACGGAGTGGGTGACTGTTGCTCTCCGGCCGGTAAGCGCGTCCATTCCCGTGCGGCATTTCCGGTCGGATCTGCGGTTCTGCCATTTGCGGAAGCGCGGCAGGGCTGCCGCATATGTCAGCAGGCTTATGCAGGCCATTGTCACCACCTGCCATTCGAAGCCGAGTCCGATTCCGAGCGCGGCCAAAGCTCCGATGGCCCCGACGGCCAGGCATAGGGCCAGCATCATCTGGGTCAGTATCTCGGCGATGATCAGAATTCCGGCTGCGATCAGCCAAATGGTCCAAAGCTCCATGACGAAATGTTTTTAATGGTTGATATTTGCAAATATAGCACAAAAAACGATAATATCCAACATGCATCGCCGCAATGTCGGGAAATATGTCGAAAACCGACCTGTGGATTTGGCCGTTACATATTAAATTGGTAATTTAGCACCGTAGAAATCTCAAAAAAAGACCCGTTATGAAAAAGGCCGCTATATCATTCCGCACTTTGACCGGCGCGATGCTCGGAGGACTTCTTGCGTTGCTCGGATTTTCGGCGTGCAAGACTCAGAAAACAGTCAAGGACGATCGTTCGCCCGTTGAATCAGAAGGCGAGCCTCTGATCAGGGCTATGTATGGGACGCCTGTGTCCAGTTTCCGCGTAATGGATTCGGTTCCTGTCAGGAAGGGTGATCCGGGAACGATGCCGGCGGAAAGGGACGGTTCGGAACAATCCGAGGGGGCAGATCGATAAAGAATCGTGACGGTTGTTTCCTATAAGCCGAAAATATCGTATCGTTGCCATCTGAAACAAACTATTTTTACTCATTCTATATATTTTATCAAATTATGGTAAGTTATAAAGACTTAGGCCTTGTCAACACCCGCGAGATGTTTGCCAAAGCCATCGAAGGCGGCTATGCTGTTCCCGCATTCAATTTCAACAACATGGAGCAGCTCCAGGCTATCATCAAGGCAGCAGCTGAAGAAAAATCACCTGTGATCCTTCAGGTGTCCAAAGGCGCGCGCAACTATGCTAATGCAACTCTTCTGCGCTATATGGCCCAGGGTGCGGTCGCTTACGCAAAGGAACTCGGCTGGGAAAATCCCCAGATCTGTCTCCATCTCGACCATGGCGACAGCTTCGAGCTCTGCAAGAGCTGTATCGACAATGGCTTCTCTTCTGTCATGATCGACGGTTCTCATCTTCCCTATGAGGAAAATGTTGCCCTTACAAAGCAGGTTGTCGACTATGCACATCAGTTCGACGTGACTGTTGAGGGTGAGCTTGGCGTTCTCGCCGGCGTTGAGGATGAAGTGTCTTCCGACCACCACACTTACACCGACCCCGAAGAGGTTATTGATTTCGCTACCCGCACAGGCTGTGACTCGCTTGCTATCTCGATCGGTACTTCCCACGGTGCTTACAAGTTCACTCCCGAGCAGTGTACCCGCGACCCGAAAACAGGCAAACTCGTTCCTCCTCCCCTGGCGTTCGACGTGCTCGACGCTGTTATGGAGAAACTGCCCGGATTCCCCATCGTTCTCCACGGTTCAAGCTCTGTTCCTCAGGAATATGTTGACACAATCAACAAATACGGCGGCAAGCTTCCCGATGCTATCGGTATTCCCGAAGAAGAACTCCGCAAGGCTGCAAAGAGCGCTGTCTGCAAAATCAACATCGACTCTGACAGCCGTCTGGCCATGACAGCCGCTGTCCGCGAAATCTTCGCCACCAAACCCGGCGAATTCGACCCCCGCAAATATCTCGGCCCGGCCCGCGACGAAATGGAACGTCTCTACAAACACAAAATTGAAAACGTTCTCGGATCGAACGGCAAAGCCTGACGGATATGACCGTATAAGGTTTTAACTCCTAAAAAAAATAACCCGAAGCCGATTGCCGGATCTTCGGGTTGTTTTTTTGCCGATAGGCCGTGTGGGGCATTGCTGTTTCGCGCGGCTGTGTGGGCTTATTCGAGGTTATAGTCTTTGATTTTGCGGTAGAGGGTGCGTTCGGAGATGTTGAGCTCGCGGGCTGTGTCCTTGCGTCGGCCGCCGTTGTTCTCGAGGGCTCGTCTGATGGTTTCGCGTTCGGTTTCCTCAAGGGTGCGGGTCGTTGCCGGCGTTTCGGATTCAAAAGGAGTGAAGGCTGGCGGAGTGTCGGAAAGTCTGACGAGGGAAGTCGTCGGGAGCTCAATGGCCTCGACGTGGTGTGATTGGGCCGGCGGAGTGCCGACGGCGGCGGTTTCCGCCGAGTCGAGGCGTCGGTGAAGCCGGTCGATTTCCGATTGCATGCGGAAGATCATGTTGAAAAGCAGTTCGCGTTCCTGCTCGTAGTCATGGATGTTGCGCGAAGCGACTGCCGTTGTGAATCCGGCAGTGGCGGGAAGGTATGGCGCAATGTCGTCGCTGTCAATCTTGCTTCCGGCGAGGAAGAGCGACAGTTGTTCGATTACGTTCTTGAGCTGGCGCACGTTGCCCGGCCACCGGTAGTGGAGAAGTGCCGATCGGGCCGAGTCTTCGAGATGGACCGGCGGCATCGAGTAGCGTTCGGAGAAGTCGGAAGCGAATTTGCGGGCGAGCATTGTTATGTCGTTTCCGCGTTCGCGCAGTGGCGGAACGCTGATCTGCACTGTCGACAGCCGATAGTAGAGGTCTTCGCGGAATCGCCCTTCCCTGACGGCTTCGAGCATGTCGACATTTGTTGCGGCAACGACCCGGATATTGGTCCGCTGTACGGTCGAGGATCCGACTTTGAGAAATTCGCCGGTCTCGAGGACTCTGAGCAGTCGTGCCTGTGTTGTCAGGGGCAGTTCGGCGACTTCGTCGAGGAATATTGTTCCGCCGTCGGCTTCTTCGAAATAGCCTTTGCGGGCGGAGACAGCTCCGGTGAAGGAGCCTTTTTCGTGGCCGAAGAGCTCAGAGTCGATTGTGCCTTCCGGAATTGCTCCGCAGTTGACCGCGATATACCGTGCATGTTTGCGCGGGGAATATGCATGAATGATTTTCGGAAAGAATTCTTTGCCGGATCCGCTCTCACCGGTGACGAGCACCGAGAGGTCGATCGGGGCAACCTGTATGGCGCGTGTTACGGCTGCAATCAGCGCCGGTGCATTGCCGACTATGCCAAAACGCATTTTGGCCTGCTGGACTTCTGCTGGTATTTCTGGGATGTTTACGGGCATTTGTGATGTGTTGTGGAACAAATCGGAGTGTTGGACTGAGGGTTGTCAGGTGTTGGCAGCCGGAACCGACATCTCGCCGCAAATCGGAATTGCGAGCTGTTGGCGCACTTCGTCGGCCGACAGTCCCTGTCCGAATAAAAACATCATTTTAGTGATGGCTGCTTCGGTGGTTATGTCGGCTCCGGAAACCACACCGGCGGCGAGCATCGAGTCGCTGGCGGCATATAGGCCCGGCACGACGCTTCCGCCGACACACTGGGTCACGTTCATGACGATGAGTCCGCGGTCGCATGCTTTCCGCAATTCATCGCAGAACCATGGGTTTGTCGGCGCGTTTCCGGCGCCGAACGACCGTATCACGATTCCTTTGGAGCCGGGCGTTGACAGGGCATGTACGAATGCCTCGCGGCGTAGTCCGGGGTAGAGGTCGATTACGCAGATCCGGTTGTCGAGTCCGTAGTGGACCTTGAAGGAGTCGTTGTTGTGAAGCCTGTAGAGGCTGTCTTCGTGGAAGTTTATTCCAAGGCCTATTTTTGCGAGTTCCGGATAGTTGTGGCTTTTAAATGCGTTGAAGTTGTCGGCAGAGCGTTTTGTGGCGCGGTTGCCTCTCCACAGGTAGTTTTCGAACAGAATGGCTACTTCCTGCACCATCGGATCGCCGTGGCGGTCTGTTGCGGCAGCGATCTGGACGGCTGTTATGAGGTTTTCTTCGCCGTCGGTGCGCACTTCGCCTATGGGAAGCTGCGAACCGGTTATTATGACCGGTTTCCGCAGGTTCTCGAGCATGAATGAAAGAGCCGAAGCCGTGTAGGCCATTGTGTCGGTTCCGTGAAGCACTACGAATCCGTCATAGAGATGATAGTTCGATTCGACGATCCGGGCGATTTCCTCCCAGTGTTGCGGGCACATGTCGCTGGAATCGATCGGCGGATTGAATGAAAAATTGTCGATGACGTAGTTGAGCATCTTTATTTTTGGCACGTTGTCGATCAGGTGGTCGAAGTCAAACGGCTGAAGGGCTTCCGTTTCGGGATTCTCGATCATTCCGATTGTTCCGCCTGTATAGATCAACAATATCCGTGGCCTTCTTGGGCTCGATGATTTCATAGTTGCAGCGGGGGAGAGGGGGAGTTGATAGGACTTATTTGATTTGAGCTCCGGGAACGACCGGTGCCGAAGGTGTGATCAGTGCGAGCGATCCGTCGGCATTTTCGGCCGAAAGGATCATTCCCTGCGAAACTATTCCGCGGAGTTTGCGGGGCGGCAGGTTGGCGATGAAGCATACCTGAGTGCCAATGAGTTCTTCGGGGGTGTAATGTTTTGCTATTCCGGAAACGATTGTGCGCTTTTCAAGTCCGTCGTCGATCAGGAAACGCAGGAGTTTGTCGGCTTTGGGCACTTTTGCACATTCGATTACTGTTCCGACACGGAGGTCGGCTTTCATGAATGTGTCGAAGTCGACGTCGGGCTGCTGGGGAGCGGCTTTGAAGTTTTTGATTTTGTTTTCTTCCTTGATGCGCTGCAGCCGGTCGAGCTGGGCCTGTATGGCGGAGTCTTCGATTTTCTCGAAAAGAAGCTGCGGGGTTTCAAGCGTTGTGCCGGCGGCGAGAAGGTTGTCGCTGCCGAGCTGATTCCAGGTCTGTTCGCCGAGCCCGAGCATGGCGGCAAGGCGGTCGGCGGTGAACGGCAGGAACGGTTTGAATGCAACGGCTATGTTCGCGCAGATCTGCAGGGCTGTGTTGAGGATTGTGGCTGTGCGGTCCATGTTGGTTTTCGACACTTTCCACGGTTCGGTTTCCTGGAGATAGCGGTTGCCGATACGGGCTATTTCCATGGCTTCTTTCAGGCCTTCGCGGAAGTGGAAGGTTTCGATCGCGCCGGTCAGTCTGTCGGCCGCGGCATTGATGTCGCGGAATGCTGTCAGATCGACTTCGTCAAATTCGCCGCGTGCTGGAACTGATCCGTTGAAATATTTATGGGTGAGTACCATGGCGCGGTTGACGAAGTTGCCGAGTATGGCCACGAGTTCATTGTTGTTGCGTGCCTGGAAGTCGGCCCATGTGAAGTCGTTGTCTTTTGTCTCGGGGGCGTTGGCTGTCAGAACGTAACGCAGCACATCCTGTTTGCCGGGGAAGTCGGCGAGGTATTCGTGAAGCCAGACGGCCCAGTTGCGCGACGTAGAGATCTTGTCGCCCTCAAGGTTGAGGAATTCGTTTGCAGGAACGTTGTCGGGCAGCTGATAGCCGTCGCCGTATGCCATGAGCATTGCGGGAAACACGATGCAGTGGAACACGATGTTGTCCTTGCCGATGAAATTGATTATGCGTGTTTCTGGGTCTTTCCAATAGGTCGACCAGGTGTCGGGCAGGAGCTCTTTGGTGTTTGAGATGTAGCCGATCGGAGCATCAAACCAAACATAAAGGACTTTGCCTTCGGCGCCTTCGACCGGAACGGGTACTCCCCAGTCGAGGTCGCGGCTGACGGCACGCGGCTGCAGGCCGAGGTCGAGCCACGATTTGCATTGGCCGTAGACGTTTGATTTCCATTCCTGATGGCTGTCGAGTATCCATTCGCGCAGATTCTGCTCCCAGCGGTTAAGCGGAAGATACCAATGGGTTGTTTCGCGCATGGTCACCGGCGCCGAAGTGAGGCTCGAGCGGGGATTGATGAGGTCGGTCGCGTTGAGTGAGGTTCCGCAGGCTTCGCATTGGTCTCCATAGGCGTTTTCGTTGCCGCAGTGGGGGCAGGTGCCGGTCACATAGCGGTCGGCCAGGAACTGGGCTGCCTGCTCGTCGTAGGGCTGCAGTGATGTGCGCAGTTCGAACTGGTCGTTGTCGTATAGGCGTCGGAAAAATTCCGAGGCTGTCTTTTTGTGTATTTCGCTGGTTGTGCGGGAGTAGATGTCAAAAGAAATTCCAAGCCCTTCCATTGAATCCTTGATGATTGCGTGGTAGCGGTCGACGATGTCCTGCGGAGTGACGCCTTCTTTGCGGGCTTTGATCGTTATGGGCACTCCGTGTTCGTCGCTGCCGCCGATCATGATTACGTCTTCGCCTTTCATTCTGAGGTATCGGGCATAGATGTCGGCGGGTACGTAGACGCCGGCAAGATGGCCGATATGAACAGGCCCGTTGGCATAGGGCAGGGCTGTTGTGATAAGGGTGCGTTTGAACTTCTTTTCCATATTATGATGCTTTCTGTTACGTTGTTTGTCAGACTCCCCGCTGCAAAACTGAATCCACATTTTCCGGGGGATTGCTTTTAAAACGCAAAATTACGAAAAATCATCCGATTCCACGCAACTTTTTCAGCTAACTTTAGCTGCCTCTTGCTGACCTCCGATTTCCGATCCATGATGGATGAGCCGTGGAGTTGTCGGGCTGTGAAAAAAAACTAAGGAAAGTCTCACGACTTTCCTTTAGCTTCAAATACACAATTATCTATAAAACAACTATTGTACGTCTGTCTGTATTAGGGGGTGTTTCATATGCTGACATATGCTGACGCACACACGCCGGAGCGCGCCGAGGTCTGAAACCTGCGTTTGTCGGGAGGGCGATATTTTTATCAGGCATTTTTTTATGCTACATCATGCACTTCGCAACAATTATCCCTTTAAAACACAATGCAAAATTATAAACATTCTTCGACTAATCCAATTTATTAATCCTTTTTAACTTAAAAAGAATATGATGGCAGCTGGAATGTTTTTGGTGGGGAACGGTGCGCTTGTGCTGCTTTTTAGGGGGGCTATGTGGTCAGATGAGG
Organism: Paramuribaculum sp.; assembly: GCA_029058705.1. Classification (GTDB taxonomy): domain Bacteria; phylum Bacteroidota; class Bacteroidia; order Bacteroidales; family Muribaculaceae; genus Paramuribaculum. The sequence goes on from JAIDXA010000348.1 coordinate 7,876, forward strand.
CAGTCGTCGAGAGCGTCGGTGATTGCTTTGCGGTCCATGTTTTGGCCGATGAATACGATTTTCTGCATGCGGTCGCCATAGGTCTCGTCCCAGTCGCGCATGAGTCCGGGTTCGCGGGCCTTCAGCTGTTCGAGTTCTTCTTCCGGTGCTGTTGCATACCATTGGCCGCAGGCGGTCAGTTTTTTCTGGATGCCTGCCTGTTCAAAAAGATATGACATGTCGGGGTCTTCCTCGAAATAGCAGACTCCTTTTGTGCGGATGACGCCTTTCGGCCAGTTGTGTCCGACGAAATAGTCGAATTTGTTGAGCGACATCGGGCGGCGGCGGTAGTAGACAAATGTCGATATTCCGAATTCGCCTGTCGTTCCGTTTTGGCCGTTGTGATGGTGGTGGTGACAGTGGCAGATTCCGTGTTCGTGGTCGCAGTGGGTGTGGTCGTGTTCTTTATGGCCGTGGCTGTCGTCGTGGTGATGATGGCGGGTGTGGTGTTCTTTTTCGATCTCGTCAGTCGGTTTTTCGATTTCCTTGACCCAGGTGGCTGATGTTGCGACCTTCCCGAAGTTGAAGAGCCTGGTGTTTAGGATTGTGTCGAGGTCGATGTCGGCATAGTCGGCTTCGATTATTTCGGCTTCCGGCTGGATGGCGTGGATTGTCGCGCGGATCTTCTGTGCGTCGCCGGGGTCTACTTCGGAAATTTTGTTTAATATGATGATGTTGCAGAACTCGATTTGCTGGATTATGAGGTTTTCGAGGTCGTCGGGGTGAGGTCTGTCTGCCGCCAGCGAGTCTCCGCCATTGAATTCGCTTTCGAGGCGCAATGCGTCGACGACTGTCGCAATGCAGTCGAGCCGCGGAGTTCCGAACCGGTTTACCTGCGGTCCCATTGCTTTGATCGAGCATATTGTCTGCGCGATTGGTTCGGGCTCGCAGATTCCGCTTGCCTCGATGACTATGTAGTCGAACCGGTCGCCTTCCATCAGCCCGGTCAGTTGCTCGACAAGGTCCATTTTCAGCGAGCAGCAGATGCATCCGTTCTGGAGTGCGACCAGGCTGTCGTCGTTGCTGCCGACAATGCCGTCGCGGGCAATCAGCTTGGCGTCGATGTTTACTTCGCCGATGTCGTTGACGATTACCGCGAATCTGATTCCGCGACGATTTGACAGGATTCTGTTGACAAGGGTTGTTTTGCCGCTGCCGAGGTAGCCTGTCAGCAGCAATACGGGCATTTCACGTCTGGACTCCATGGGTGTTCTGGTTATATCTATATTGTTTGTAAGTGACTCTTGGAGGTGGGTCGGGGATTCTTCTGATGATGCAAAATTAGCGAAAAAATGTGATTCGGTTTTTTGGTCAGCAGTCTTTTTTCGCGGATGGTCCGGTGTGGACGCGTATGATGTCGGACAGACGCATTGTGTAAAGGCGGGAGTCGTGTTCGCGGCGTATGAATTCGTCGATTCCGTTGCCGGCGGAAGCGAGGTGGATTCGGTTGCGGTTGTTTACGTTTTTGTTGATCGAGTCCATCACCTCCATCAGACGCCGGTGTTTTTCTTCGCTGGCGGTGTCGGTGAACAGGCTGCGCTGGATTCTGTCGAGGGTTTTTATTCGCCCTACGGTTACTCCGGCTTTTTTGTAGCCGAAGCCATTTCTGAAGATAGACCGCATGGCTTCGGTTGCGGCGTGTGCGAGGTCGGGGGTGAAGTCGGTTGGTTCCGGGAGATGCAGTGAGGTTGTGTTGAAGTATTGCGGGTCGCTGTTGTGGAACCGGTTCGTACACAGGAAAACTGTCACTTCTTCTGCTGCGGATTTCTGTTGTCTTAGCTTGCGGCCGATTATGGATGCGAAGGTGCAGACCGCTTTGCGCAGGTCTTCAAACGAGTGTAGCTCGGATGCGAATGATCGGGACGCTGTTATTGTCTGTCTGGCGGGTGTTGATTCTTCGACGGGTATTGACGGGATGCCGTTGAGCTCACGCCATGTGTGTCGGCCGGTTGCGTTGAACAGACGTGATATGGTGGGTTCGTCAAGGCTGGCCAGCCTGAGGGCCGTGGTGATTCCGCGTTCGAGGAGCTTTTTGGAATGGCGTCGGCCGATGCCCCATATGTCGCGGACGTCAGTCAGTTCGAGGGCTTTCAATCGTTTTTCTTCGTTGTCGATGATGCATGCGCCGCGGTAGCCCCGATGCTTTTTTGCGAAGCGTGCCGCGATTTTCGCGAGTGTTTTTGTCGGGGCGATGCCAACGGAAACCGGGATTCCGGTTATCTTCATGACATGGTTCGCGATATAGCGTCCGAAACCCTCCAGGTCGCCGGTTGAGTCGTCGATCGTCATGAACGCTTCGTCGATGGAGTATATTTCTATAGGGTGGGGCGAGATTGACTCGAGTGTGGCCATTACGCGCGAAGAGATGTCGCCATATAGGCGGTGGTTGCCCGAAAGCACGGCCACGTTGTTGGATTCGCAGAATTTGCGTATCCTGAAATAGGGCATGCCGCGTTTGAGCCCGAGCGCTTTCGCTTCGTTGGAAAGCGCCACGGCGCATCCGTCGTTGTTGCTTAACACGATGACCGGTTGTCCGAGCAGATCCGGACGGAACACGCGTTCGCATGAGACGAAGAAGTTGTTGCAGTCGATCAGTGCTATCATTTCCGGGTGGGCGGTCAGCGGGGACGCCGGTTGGCTTTTATTGTATATGTGACGATGCCCCAGATGATAAGTTCGCTTCCGTCTTTTACGGGAATCGGGGAATAGTTGCGGTTGGACGGCATTAGGTAAATTTCGCCATTTTCTGTTATGCGTATTCTTTTGAGTGTGAATTCTCCGTCGAGACAGCATACGGCGAGGTCGCCGTTCGTTGCCTCGAGGGCGCGGTCGATGACGATCAGGTCGCCCTCTTCGATTCCTTCTTCGATCATGGAGTCGCCGATCACACGTCCGTAGAAAGTGGCGACGGGATGTTGGATAAGGTCGCGGTTGAGGTCGATTGTTTCCGTGATGTAGTCCTGGGCCGGGCTTGGGAAGCCGGCGCGGATTCCAGAGTCGGCATAGATGAGCTCAAGCCGGGTCGAGGTGTCGGATCTGAAAAGTTGTATGATTCCTGTTGCTGTTTTCATAGGTGGATGCAAATTTAATGATATTTTTTTTGTCGGGAATAAATGGGCTGTGAAAATTGTGTGTCGGTCGGGCGGACCGGCCGAACGCGGTGCGATATAAAAAAGATGAAATTTTTTTATGCGGTTCAAGTTGTTGAAAGGCAGTGTGTAAACTGTTGTTTTGGTTGTCGGCGGCGAAAAAAACGCAAAAAAAGTTTCAATAAAATTTGCACAATCCAAAAAGTCGCCTTAACTTTGCACCGCAAAACGGCAAGAGAGCCACTTGAAAATCTCGAAAATTCTGGTGCGGTAGTTCAGTTGGTTAGAATACATGCCTGTCACGCATGGGGTCGCGGGTTCGAGTCCCGTCCGCACCGCCGAGGAGAGAGGAGAATGAGCAATGTTATTTTAGATTTATTTCTAAATAATTTGCTCATTCTTTTTTTGTGCATATGTGTTTGCGTCGCGTCCGGCCACAGGTGGCGTGGCATGTTGTGGCTCCGTGGGGGCGAACGGTGGTTTCCGGGGGCGGGATGACGCAGCTGCGGGATGGGGAAGTTTTTCGCAATCATTTACGGGTCGTTGAAAAAACTTTTTGCATAAAAGTTTCATTTGTTTTGTCAAATCGCTATATTTGCGGCGTAGTAATAAAACAATCATTCACACCTTAAACAGATTAAACCATGCATTTGAAAGGAATTGCGGCAGCTATAGTGTGCTGCCTGGCTGCCGGTTCGCAAGCGGTGGCCTCCCAAGTGCTCGAGCTTACATTTTCGCGGACCGGGACCGGTGCGCAGGATGTGGCTGTTACCGCTTCGGGTATTGATGGAGTGACGGCGTCCATGACGGCGGTGTCCCATTCAATGAGACCGACTACTGAAAACGTTACCGCGCAGATTCTTTGTCCCAATGTGAACGGCAACACATCGCCGACGATAACGATGGAATTCCGGATTCAGGGATTGCCTGCCGGATTTACCGTGGAGGATCTCAATCTTGACATTCATGCGCTCAACGGCACAAGCACCTATCAGCAGCATGACGATGGCAAGCTGCGTCAGTTCAATGTCAGCACCACCCTTGACGGAACTGCTTTCGGATCGCTTTCCAATATCGATATCGCGGCCAACGTGAACCCGTCGGGAAGCGAGCGCCATAAAGTGTGGACTATTGAAGCGGCTTCTCCCGTAGCCACATCATCAACCGTCAATCTCAAGCTCACCGTTACAAAAGGCACAACGAATGAAGGTTGTTTCTTTGGCATCTCGTCTATCCGTTTCAACACTCCTGCTCCAGAAGTGCGGCCTTTCACCCCGGCTTCGTCAGTGGGCAATGCCACCGATTTCTATTATATTCTCAACGCTGACGGTCAGGCTCTCACCTCATCGATGCAATGGGACGAGAAAAAACCGGATGACGGACAGAAATGGTATTTTGTAGGTGCGTCCAATGCCGCCGGCGGATATCAGATTGTCGCCGGCGCCAACGACGCGATCCAGTTTTCCGGAAAGAAATTCACTGTCGACAATGGCTCTGAATCCGGTCTTTATACGCTTACTGATGCTGAGGGCACGGCGCTTGAGGTTGCAGGCTGCTCTGAATTCCGTTTCGGCACGTTCCGCCAGCGCAACCAGTTTGCGCTCTCATCGCAGATTTACTCGCTTCCATGCGGTTCGCTCGGAAGCACCTATGTGGCTTCGGCGATAGTCAAGTCTCTTCAGGGTTATGCGGATCTTCACTATCCGATGGCCACAGTGTCGGGTCAGGACATTACTTACCCCACGGCATCGCGTCCAACCGAACGCTACACGATGCTGAGCCGCCATCGTGCGACCGTGGCCGCGGGTGAAATGGAAGTACAGCTGAATCTCAATGCGACTCCTTCGGCAGCCGACAAGGTGTATCTGTGTTTCGACTGGGACCGCGACGGATATTTTGAGCACGTGCAGGAGATTGCGCCTTCGCAGGCCATGAAAGCCACGGTGCAGGTGCCGGCGACGGCCAAGACCGGACTTTCGAGAATGCGTGTCCGCATCACATCCAACGGCCTTGCCGATGCCGATGATGATGTTGTCGGTCAGGTGCTCGATATGTTCCTTGAGGTAGTTGACGCGCAGGCGTCTCTCATAAATCCGCAAGTGATTCCAAACGCTCCGGAGCGCGGGACGGCAACTTACAATGAAACGACGGGTATTGCCTCGGCAACTGCAAAGGGCACCGCGGCGTTCCTTTACTGGAGCGAAGGTCTTGCGGTGTATTCGCTTGATGCCCAGTGTGAAATTTCCCCGGCTTACACCGCGCGCAAATATGTGGCGGTGTTCTCGCCCAATCTCGATGAGCTCTCTGCCATCGATCGGGTTGCATGGAACACCCCCGACGCGCAGGCCAGCATCTCGGTGTCAGGCCGTACGGTTACGGTCGAAAGCCCGGCCGACGTCAACCACATAATGGTGTTCGGGCTTAATGGCTCTCTTCTGCTTCATGTACAGTCCGTTCCGCAGGTGTCTGTCGAGTCGCTCGCTTCCGGTCTTTACATTATCAAGGCTGTGACATCAGCCGGATCTGTATCGGCAAAAGCCATAATTGAATAATCTTCTCTAATCACACAATTCAGAAACAAATGATTACACTAAATAACAAATATGTCTGCTGCGGACTGGGAGCGCTTGCCATAGCAGGACAGGCATCTGCCCAGCAAAAAACGCAAACGAAACCAAACATCATCTACATCATGTGTGATGACATGGGTTATGGCGACCTCGGTTGCTACGGTCAGAGGTTTATCTCCACCCCCCGCATTGACCGCATGGCATCCGAAGGCATGCGCTTCACACAGGCATATGCCGGCAGTCCTGTCTCGGCTCCGTCGCGCGCGTGTTTCATGACAGGTCAGCACTCAGGCCATACGCTGGTGCGCGGAAATAAGGAGTATTGGAACAACAGCAATCTCAATATGCGGTATGGCGTGAATACCGACTATTCTCTCGTGGGCCAGCATCCGTATGATCCTGATCATGTCATAATTCCTGAAATTTTCAAGGACAACGGTTATACCACCGGCATGTTCGGAAAATGGGCCGGCGGTTACGAGGGCTCGGTGTCGACTCCCGACAAGCGCGGAATTGACGAATACTACGGATATATCTGCCAGTTCCAGGCTCATCTTTATTATCCCAATTTCCTCAACGAGTTTTCCCGCTCGAAAGGTGACACGGAGGTGCGCCGTGTGACACTTGAGGAAAACATCAACTATCCGATGTATGGCTCGGAATACCTTAACCGCACCCAGTATTCGGCCGATCTTATCCATCAGAAAGCCCTCGAATGGCTTCGCAACCAGTCGGCATCGCAGCCTTTCCTCGGGATTTTCACCTACACGCTTCCGCATGCCGAACTCGCTCAGCCCGACGACGAAATCTATCAGGCCTACAAGGACAAGTTCTGCGAGTGTGAGGAGAAGGTCTATGGCGGAGACCAATGGTCGCGCTATAACCCCACGGATCATGCCCACGCGCAATTTGCCGGAATGATAACCCGACTCGACCAGCAGGTAGGGGAGATTCTTGATCTGCTTAAAGAGAAAGGCCTTGATGAAAACACCGTGGTTATTTTCACATCCGATAACGGGCCTCACGAAGAGGGTGGCGCTGACCAGCCGTTCTTCAACCGCGACGGTCTGCTTCAGGGACTCAAACGCTCTACGTATGAAGGCGGTATCCGTATACCTTTCATTGTGCGTTGGCCGGGCAAAGTGGCCGCCGGCGTTGACAATGACCACCAGTTTGCCTTCTATGACCTCATGGCTACGTTCTGTGACATTGCCGGAATTGAGAACTATGAGGAAAATTATCGCAACAAATCGCTTGACCAGGACTATTTCGACGGCATTTCGATCTATCCGACCCTTACAGGACAGGGCGAACAGCAAAAGCATGATTACCTCTACTGGGAATTCCACGAAACAAACATGCTTGGTGTGAGGATGGGCGACTGGAAACTCGTTGTGCAAAACGGCAACTGCCGCCTCTATGATCTTGCCACCGACATCCATGAAGACAATGATGTTGCATCGGCGCATCCCGACATTGTTGAAAAAATGAAAGAGATCTGCCGCACGGCCCACACTCCCAACAGTCTCTTTAATGTGACTATCCCGTGATAGGCTGACCCCACCCGCGACTCCGGATCCGCCCTGCGCATCCGGAGTCGTGGTTTTTTAATACGGGTTCCCAAAACGTGATTGCCCCCCTAAAAAAAAAGGGGCGGTGTAAAAAA
>JAIDXA010000349.1 GCA_029058705.1 Paramuribaculum sp.
GTTGTTGTATGAGCCATAGAAATACTCAGCGATATACATGTTCTTAATCCACACTCCGTCGGCCGCAACATAACAGAACGTATCGACCAGACTTGCCTTTCCCTGGCGGATCGACTTGATCTCAGTCCCCGTCAGCACGATGCCGGCAGTAAAAGTCTCAGAAATCGCATAGTCGAAAGTGGCTCTTTTATTTTTTATATTTACTTCGGAAAATTTCATTGTCAAGACGGTATGATTAGATTAAACAGATATTGGAACAAAAACGGTGGAAGAAGAAGCGCAAGAAGATCAAGAAGCATGAAGCTTATGACCCCGTCGAACTTCACCTCCATATATGTTATTCCGCGCCACATTATGAAATAGACATAAACCGGCAACAGATAGAGCATGTCCGGCACCATCGGAAGCAGGTTGGTCAATACATTAAGCAGAGCCAGCAACCCCAGCGAATAGACAATAAAGGTATGGTTTTTGTTCAATGACATGACGTTGTCCGTACATGAAGGGATATAAAGCGAGAAACAGAATGACGCAACATAATAACTCGCGAGAAACTTGACGAAACACGCAACCATGCGCTCACAGACTCCGGCAAGAGTCGCATGCGAATGATACCATAGCGACGGCAGGCATGTCAGCGAAACTATTATTAGGAGAGGAACAAATCCTTTGCGGAGAATCACACCCGAGGGCCAATTGTCAACAGCTATATCCTCCCATCCGCGACGCGGAGACAAAAGAAGCTGAAGCATGCCCAGAAGATATTGAAAAAACACTGTATCTTTTATTATTTCCGTTAAAACTTTATCATCATAGTCTTGACAATGGGCAGAATATAACGACACGTCACTTAAGCCGCCGTCACGTCCCGTTGCCATAAGAAAACACAAAATTAACGAAAATCCATGAAACAATCATCATTCCGACAATTATCGTTATGATATTTCACCAATTCAATTTTTTCAAAATTCATGAAATTGTGCTATTTTTGCAAAGACAAATATCCCGCGCGATAACTTACATAAAACGAGAAACATTCAATTAAATCAAAAAAATGATCAACCGAATTCTTTCCATAGCAGGTCGGGCAGGCCTTTTTAAACTTGTCAATCAAGGCAAAAACATGCTTATTGTTGAATCTCTTGCAACAGGCAAAAGGACTCCGGCATATGCCCATGACAAAGTCGTTTCACTCGGCGATATCT
>JAIDXA010000035.1 GCA_029058705.1 Paramuribaculum sp.
GAAAACAACACCACATCCACATAGTCCCACCCCAACGCCTTCATTTCCTTGACCGACGTCGGCAGATAGAGCCGGACGTCATAACGTTCCCTTCCGGCTGTCCGCTGAATTTCCTTATTGTATCTGCTGTCTGCTTCTTTCATTCCGACATCTCCTTAAGCCGTTCTTCAAGTTTGATAATCTCGTCGCGGAGTTGCGCCGCCTCCATAAACTGCATTTCCTTGGCTGCCGCTACCATCGACTGCCTCCGCGCATTGATTGTGCGCTGAAGCTCATCGCGGTTCATATAAGCGATAACCGGATCGGCCGCAATGTCGACAGTCGGCGAAAACTCGCTGTCGTAGATCGCGTTCCGCCGCGACTCGCGGGTAGCCTCCCGACTGCTTTTCTGCGGCTTGCGGCCCGTGCGCGCAACGTCGCGCTGCGCTGATGCAGACGCGTCGTCCCCGTCGCCGTCAACACCGATAATCCGGTTGCGGGCCTTCACAATCGCCTGCGGAGTGATGCCGTGCTGCTCGTTATAGGCCAGCTGCAGCGATCGCCTGCGCTCGGTCTCCTCGATTGTCTGGCGCATACTGTCAGTGATCTTGTCGGCATACATGATGACAGTTCCGTTCAGATTTCGGGCCGCGCGGCCGACTGTCTGCGTCAGCGAACGGTGCGACCTGAGAAATCCCTCCTTGTCGGCATCGAGAATGGCAACCAGCGAAACCTCCGGCAAATCCAGACCCTCGCGGAGCAGATTGACTCCGATCAGAACATCATAGACCCCCGAACGCAGATCGTCGAGAATCCTTATGCGGTCAAGCGTATCCACATCGCTGTGAATATACGCCGCCTTTATCTTCAGTTTCGTCAGATAATCGTTAAGCTCCTCGGCCATGCGTTTGGTAAGAGTCGTGACAAGCACCCGCTCGTTCCGCTCGATCCTGATTGCGATCTCCTCCATCAGATTGTCGATCTGGTTCAGCGACGGACGCACATCGATGACCGGATCGAGCAGTCCCGTCGGACGGATAATCTGCTCGACAATCACACCCTCACACCGTTCCAGCTCATAATCGGCCGGAGTCGCGCTGACATAGATGACCTGAGGCGTCAGACTCTCGAACTCCTCAAACTTGAGCGGACGGTTGTCAAGCGCAGCCGGAAGCCGGAAACCATACTCGACCAGATTCATCTTTCGCGAAAGATCGCCCCCGTACATTGCCCTTACCTGAGGCAGCGTCACATGGCTCTCGTCGATTATCATAAGGAAATCCTTCGGGAAATAGTCAAGCAGACAGAACGGTCTCATGCCCGGACTGCGACCGTCGAAATAACGTGAATAATTCTCTATCCCGGAACAATGGCCAACCTCGCGCATCATCTCGATATCGTAGGTCACACGCTCATACAGGCGCTTCGCCTCAAGCGGCCGGTCCTCCTTCTCGAAAAAGCCCACCTGCTCGCCCAGATCCAGTTCAATCTGAGCCAGGCCGGATGCCATTCGCTGAGGCGACGTCACGAAAATGTTGGCCGGAAAAATCCTGAACGCATCATGACTTCCCAGAGTCACATAGTCAGTCGGATAGAACGTCGAGATCGACTCGATCTCATCGCCCCAGAACACTACCCTCACCACAATCTCCTCATAAGCCAGATAGATATCAATCGTATCGCCCTTCACACGGAAATTCCCCCTTCGGAAATCAACCTCATTGCGCGAATAGAGCGCATTGACAAGCTCGCGCAGAAACACATTGCGGGCTATCTTCTGACCGACACGGATGTCAATCACATTCGAATTGAAATCTTCCGGATTCCCCATTCCATAAAGGCACGAAACCGAACTGACGACAATCACATCCTTCCGGCCGGACAAAAGTGCCGACGTCGTCGACAGACGCAGCTTGTCGATCTCGTCATTGATCATCAGATCCTTCTCGATATACTTGTCGACCGACGGAATATAAGCCTCCGGCTGATAGTAATCGTAATATGACACAAAATACTGCACCGAGTTCTCCGGAAAAAAATTCTTGAACTCGCTGTAAAGCTGTGCCGCAAGCGTCTTGTTGTGGCTCAATATCAGCGTCGGACGCTTAACTTGCTGTATGACATTAGCCATCGTGAACGTCTTGCCCGAACCCGTCACACCGAGAAGCGTCTGGGCTGCAAGTCCGTCCTCGACTCCGCGGCTCAATTGCTCTATGGCCTGCGGCTGATCGCCCGTCGGCTGATAATCTGAAGATAATTTAAATTCCATTTTCCTTAGAGAGTGTAAGCGGCCTGAATCCGGCCCAATTAGCAAAATTACTCAATTTTCACAACATAACCCGACTGAATCCCACTAAAAATTCCATCCGCCATCAATATTATAATTTACCGCAGATTCAACTGGCAAGTGCAAAATTAGCAATTTGTTTGAAGAACTCGGTCTTCGGATTTGAAAAACCGAGTT
>JAIDXA010000350.1 GCA_029058705.1 Paramuribaculum sp.
ATGTTGGCGGTCGGCACATTGAGCGACGTTTCCAGGTTGAGCTGCCATGCCGGTCCGCACAACCCACGGAGCTCACTGATAAACTGCGGGCGCAGACAAGGCTCTCCGCCGCCGAAAGTAACGCCGCCGTTTGTGGCAATGAAATAAAGCTCGTCAATGCGGGTCTCGGCATAGAGCTGTTCCGGCGAATATTCGCGGAAACGTCCGCCGCCCAACGACTGCGGGTTAAGACAATAGCGGCAACGTAGCGGGCAGCCGTGAAAAGCCACGAGCGTAGTCACGCCATCGCCGTCGGTTGAAAGTCGATGCCGTGCGATGCCTATTATCTTAGCCCGTTGCCGTTCCATGGATTGTGCCGTTGTTTTTCTAATTTATTTCTATTACTTCTATTGTGTCGTGTGGATAGTCGACAGGAGTCTCTTTTACTATCTTCACGGCATTTTTGAACAATCGGTTTATCTCTTCGGCTGTTACTCCGGAAAAACTGCAGCCCCCTCCGGAAATCCGCTGGCAGACCATTGGCGCGAATATGAATTTGCCATTGATCTCCATTGCGATATGATTTCCGACATTGTTGCCTGTCATTTCTGCCCATCTGATGGCATCGGCCGGTTCAAACGTCCAGGGGACGCTGACTTGTCCATCGGTTGGGTTGAAGTCCACCATGGCCTCCTGGACTGTGGCTGTGAACGGATAGCTGGAGTCCATTATGCCTACAGTTGTCTCGTTGTTGTCTGTTTTGCCGCAGAACCATTTATAGCCGTCGGGCAAGGGACTGTTTCTGATGGCGGACGAAATGGCGTCGAACAGGCTGCCGTTCTCGTCGGGCGTGTGGATCATGAGCGTTCCGTTGACCGGATTTTCATTGATTCCAAGCTGGTTCATGATCATGAAGAATGAGTCTGTAGCGGGAGTGCCGATTCCGGCTACAGGCCCGGCTGTAACCGACCAGTCGACAGAATATTCAGTGAATGGCTCAATTTCAAGCTTTCCCAAAAGACTATAGGCTTTTTCGAGATCAACGTCGTTGGCTGTATCGTCATATTTCGCATATTTAATATCTATTATTTGCTCTACTGCCTCTCGGGGGATTATTTCGTCGCTGAGGCCTAAGGCGGCTTTTGCTCCGGCTATAAAAGAGTTGTAGTCAAACGTGCTATCGTCAATTTCGGCGAGTTTGGCCGACAGGGCGATGATTTTGCCTACGTCATGGGCTGTTTTCGGAATTTCGGTGGCGGATTCAAGCACATCGGCCATTCCGTTGGCAAAAGCCTGTCTGTTTGCGATGCATTTTGTTCCGGGCTTTATTTCGTTGATGTATTGTTGGAGTCCGGGTTGAAACGCTTTCATAATGCCGTAGGCGGTGAAGAAGCGGCAGGCGTTTTCTTTGTCAAGTTCTGACTGATGCCGGTTTTCTGTTGTCAGGCTGTTTATTGTGTTCATTGCTGCAATTGTGTCGGCCGGCAATGAAATTTCGTTGTTTCCGACTTTGCGCAATCCGGCTATTATACAGGGAAACGGTGGGCGGTCTTCTTCCTTGGCCCGGGATGCTCCACTGTATATGAATGTTGCCTCCAGGCCTCCCAGGGCATAGGACAGCATATAGGACGAATCGCCCATGTGGTTTATGTCGCGGAGGTTTTCTTCGAGCCCCCTTATGTAGTCTTCGAAATCGCTGCCGGTTTGCATCAGGCTGTTGTTGCCTGCCAATGTTGCCAGGGTGTGCTGATGGCCGAACGCATAGGAAAGGGTGTCGATCGATCCGGTGGCGTGCAAAAGACCGACGCTTAAGATCAGCAATAATGAAAGTGAAGTCAGTCGTCTCATATAGTTGTCTGTTGGAATGGTTGTTTGTAGTGATGTCGCAAATGTAGGAATAATAATTTTAGTTCAAAAAAAAGGAAAAGGGTGAGCAGGGGATGAGGTGACGGTTTTTGTTTTTGTTAACTGATGTGTGCTTGATATTTGCCCGAATGTCGGGGTAACTTTGTGGTGCGCCCGAACAAATGCGGCCGATACGGAATCAGAAAAACTTAAAATCAATATCAGCTATGTCACAGTCAATCGTTATTTCAAATCATGTTCTGGAAACAATAAAGTCTTTGCCTACGGATGCCCGTGAGGTTATTACCAATGCGCTTGCAACGGATTTGTTTTTGGGAAAGAATCCTGATGAGACGCTCACTCCGTTTCACGCAATGATTTATTCTGTTATCCGATACTACGTGAGACGGGATAGCGAGCGTGCCGAAAATGCTGACATGGCCAAGCGGTCAGGGCGGTAAACTAAATGAATTAGTTATCGGATGCATTCCTGTCAAATGTTAAACTAATAGAATTAGTTGTGTGATTAATGAATTTAGTTTAACTTTGCGGCATGAAACTAATCGCATTAGTTTATATACTGTAAATGCTATATTATGAAAGAGTTGACTGAAAAAGAACGTCCGATTATGGATCTGCTTTGGGCAAACGGCCCTATGTTTGTGCGGGAAATGGTGGAGTTAATGCCGTTTCCTAAGCCTCACTTTAATACTGTCTCTACGTTTGTCCGGATTCTTGAGCAGAAGGGCTTTGTCGGACACGAGAAAATCGGGAACAGCTTCCGTTACATGCCTCTCATATCGAAGGCTGATTATGCGATCGGGTTGACAGAGGCCTTTATTTACGAGCGTTTCGATGGGTCGGCAAGGGAGCTTGTGTTTGGGCTTTTGCGTAAGGGGCTGTTGACTGCCGATGATGTCTGGGATCTTATGGCTGAGATTAGGCAGTCCGGAAAGAAGTGACATTGGCCATAAAGAAAAACTCCTGCAGCGATAGAGGCTACAGGAGTTTTTTAATCGGGTATATGTGCGTTGCGTTGTTAATCCAGCGGGATTATTTAACGGCTGCTACGCCCGGGAGGATTTTGCCTTCGATGGCTTCGAGAAGCGCACCGCCACCGGTTGAAACGTATGAAACCTGATCGGCAAGACCGAATTTGTTGACGCAGGCAACAGAGTCGCCACCACCTACGAGGGAGAACGCGCCGTTGTTGGTAGCTTCTACGATGGCATCAGCGATTGCGCGGGAGCCTCCGGTGAAGTTGTCGAATTCGAACACACCTGCAGGACCGTTCCAAAGGATTGTTTTAGCAGGAGTTATGGCAGCGGCGAATAGTTTGCGGGATTCGGGGCCGGCATCCATTCCTTCCCATCCTTCGGGAATTTCCTTTACAGAGCAGATCTGAGTGTCGGCGTCGTTGCTGAAAGCGTTTCCGGCGATGCAGTCTGTTCCAAGCACGAGATTTACGCCTTTTTCTTTGGCCTTCTTCATGATGTCGAGGGCGAGGTCGAGTTTGTCGGTTTCGCAGATTGAGTCGCCGACGTTACCGCCCATGGCTTTTGCGAAGGTGTATGTCATACCGCCGCAGAGGATCAGGTTGTCAACCTTGTCCATGAGGTTTTCGATAATGCCGATCTTGGTGGAGACTTTCGAGCCACCCATGATTGCGGTGAAGGGGCGTTTGATGTCAGAAAGGATATTGTCGACAGCTTTAACCTCTTTTTCCATGAGGTAGCCGAGCATTTTGTCTTCTTTGTCGAAATAATCGGCGATTACGGCAGTCGAAGCGTGCTTGCGGTGAGCTGTTCCGAAGGCGTCGTTGACATAAACGTCAGCATAGCTTGCGAGGGTCTTGGCAAATTCTTTCTGGCGTTCTTTCATTTCCTTTTTGGCTGCTTCGTAGGCAGGGTCGGCTTTGTCGATTCCTACGGGTTTGCCTTCTTCTTCGGGGTAGAAGCGGAGGTTTTCGAGAAGAAGCACTTCACCGGGCTTGAGTGATGCGGCAGCTTCTGCGGCATTGGCGCAGTCGGGGGCGAATTTCACGTCAGTGCCGAGCGCATTTGCAACGGCGTCTTTGATCTGCGCGAGGGAGAATTTGGGGTTGACTTTGCCTTTGGGCTTGCCCATGTGGCTCATGATGATCAGACTTCCACCATCGGCAAGTATTTTCTTGAGGGTGGGAAGGGCGCCGCGGATGCGGGTATCGTCTGTGATGTTGCCATTTTCATCCAGGGGCACGTTGAAGTCAACGCGCACGATTGCCTTTTTGCCGGCAAATTTGTAATCGTCAATATTCATTTTCGTTAGTATTTTGATTATTTTGGTGTTTAGAGTTTGTTCCGGCAAAAATAATGAATTTTCCCAAAAGATTAAAGAAATATTTCCATAAAAAAGATTAAGTTGTCGGAGGCAAGTTGAATGCAAGTTCGTTTTTTCGATGTGGGAATTCTGTCAGCGTCCGTTTTTCGAGAGGTCGCGAATGGAGATTCGGCAGATTCCTCCGCAAAGC
>JAIDXA010000351.1 GCA_029058705.1 Paramuribaculum sp.
CATCAACACAGCCCGAAAAGAAGTGATCGACGAAGAGGGGCTCGCCAAAGCTTTACGCGAACGTCCCGACATCAAATATGTCGCTGACGTACGCCCCGACAACGCAGCCTCTTTAGAAGCCGAATTCCCCGGACGAGTCTTCTTCACTCCTAAAAAAATGGGAGCGCAGACAGCCGAAGCCAATATAAACGCCGGAATAGCCGCCGCCCGACAGATTGCCGACTTCTTCGCGACAGGCAACGCCAAATTCCGCGTCAACAAATAACGCCACAAAACCATTAATCCACATACATAGAGTCCGGCCATCTGATTGCGCCGGACTCTTTATTTTCCCCGTAGATGATCCACTGATTCCGTATAGCTCCGACAACGGCTACATGCTACGCCTGACACGCCATGCGACGGCGATCGTCACCACACAACAGACCATTGTCCAAAGAAAAAACAAACCGTAGCCCATCTGCTCCTGAAGCCAGCCGGCAGCCATTCCGGGAAACATTGTGCCGAGTGTCATGAAACCAGTGGCTATGGCATAGTGCGACGTCTTGAACGGCCCTGCCGAAAAAGCCATCAGATAAAGTATGTAGGCCGTTCCGCCGAATCCATAGCCGAATTGCTCGATGAACACACAGCTGCCGATTGTCGTCAACGAATGACCGCCTGCCAAT
The DNA here is from genome assembly GCA_029058705.1 of Paramuribaculum sp. Taxonomy (GTDB): domain Bacteria; phylum Bacteroidota; class Bacteroidia; order Bacteroidales; family Muribaculaceae; genus Paramuribaculum. The sequence goes on from JAIDXA010000351.1 coordinate 669, forward strand.
GACAGATAGACAAAACTCAGACACGTCAGCGACATACTCCATGCCATCGGCATCATCCAGCGCATCAGACCACCTCGGGCAACCACAAAGCCACCCGCGATTCCGCCGAGCAGAAGACCGATTACTCCGACAGTTCCATAGACAACCCCGACCTGTTGCGTGGACAAGCCAAGTCCGCCTTCCGAAACAGGATGAAGCAAAAACGGATTGATCATTTTGATTATCTGCGCTTCAGGCAACTTATAGAGCATCATGAACGCAAGAGCGACAACGATCTGGGGCTTGCGGAAAAAAGAAACAAACGACTGTCCGAACTCACTTACCACATCAGCTATCCGCTTCCGTTTCGACCCCGCAACAACAGTTGAAACTCCCGGTCTCTCCGGATGTGGCATTGTCAGCGAATTACATAGCGCCAACACCAGAAACAAAGCCGAAAGACCATAAAACGTCCACATCCACGCCCAGCTGACACTCCCCGTCGACTCCTCCATATAGCCGGCAGCCATAACGACCGGACCCTGGCAAAACAGCATGGCGACACGATAGAACGTAGTCCTGATCCCGACAAAAAACGACTGTCCGCCCTCATCGAGTCCAAGCATATAGAATCCGTCGGCAGCAATATCATGGGTTGCCGAGAGAAAAGCGATTGCAAAAAAAGAAGCCAGAGTGATCCGGAAACAGCTCTCGCCAGGAAGCGCCACTGCAACCGATCCGAATGCCAACGCAAGCGCCCACTGCATAACAATAACCCAACAGCGTTTTGTGCTTATTACATCGACAATCGGACTCCACAACGGCTTGATGAGCCACGGAAGCATCAGCCATGACGTGAAAAATGCCATCTCTGAATTTCCGATTCCAAGCCGTGTGTACATTATACCCGCAAGGGTCATAACCACGACATAAGGAAGCCCTTCCGCAAAATAAAGCGTCGGGACCCACAACCATCCGGACCACAATCCGGCTCTGCTATCCTTCATTCCGTCCATTTGGCCATCGTTTAATAAATGGTCACAAGCCGCGCACCGGGAAAATAAAACCTCAGAATATCACGATAGCCATAGCCCTCGTGAGCCATGACGGCCGCGCCGATCTGACAAAGCCCCACTCCATGCCCCCAGCCGTTTCCGGATATGATCCACCGGCAGGGAACGCCAGACTCATCGGCCCCACAGCTCCTGACGCTGAATGCCGAACTGTAGAGATGGGTCTCCGAAAGAGTCCTCCGGATCTCAAGTTCCTTCCCGATGATGCGGGTTCTCTTTGTTCCCTTTATCTC
>JAIDXA010000352.1 GCA_029058705.1 Paramuribaculum sp.
TGTTCGGCTGTATCCGCAAGTTCAGGAAGATGGATCTTAAACTCACCCCAAGGACATGAACGGTGACGCATGATAAATCCGCCCGGAAGTTCAATTGCAATTTGTAGCCTTGGCTCTGGGACATCTGGATCGACCCTGACCGAATTAGGCGTAATAACGATTTCGGATAAGGCGGGCAGAGCTGTTGTCGAGAGTATGGACATCAGCAACAAAAATAGAGGATGTTTCATGGCAATGGCGTTTTGTGGTTTAGATGAATGGTTTACATCGACAAATATAACCGAGATATATGAGATTCGCAAAACAAATGCAAAAACATCCTAACATTTAACATTATTTAATATTAATAATTAGCATATTTCATCACTGCAATACAAATCGAAGCATCAGCGTTTTACGAGGTCTCTTCCCGAAAAAGACATCTTTGAGTCCTTTCGAGAGAAACATTCCCACACGTCAGGATTTCAACTGATCTGACAAAGAAAGCGAATCGTTGCCGGACAGGAACGGTTCGCTTTCTTTTGTTTCAGACGGGGGGATGACGATTCAGACAGCGCGACGCGGGCGGGAGATTGAATCGACGCTGCGACGCAACAGCTTGCGGATGGTGCGCCACTTGGGGAAGACAGCACTCGGCCGCACCGGGCCGTAGCCGACAATAATGACAAGCAACGAGACAAGCGCCGCAATAAGCAGCCATCCATAGATCTCTTTCATTGACACGACAAGAGCCTGAATCCTTACGGCGCCATAGAGTTCGGCGAACGGAACGGAAAACACTCCCGGCGTTGCCGCCGTTAGCTCCGAGCCGAAAAAGGCGGTGTTTTTCTCCAGACAGTGGCGGAGGAACTCGCCGATCAGAGCCGGACCGAGTGCAGCTCCCATGACAGCACCAGTAAACCCATTGATTGTAAGAGCCTGCGGAAACACGAAGAAATGCATGCCGCCCTGGAGAATCGATGTAAGGAAAACAATGGAGATGATTACAGAAGCCGCGCCTCGGGCCACAAGCGGGATGAAAAGCATTTCCTTCTCCACACCATAGTCGATCATGAAATAGAACCATGCGAGATAGAGGGCGGCGAGGAAAAATCCGATGGCCGTCATAGTGCGGTAGCGCCAGCGGCGAAGCGCGAAAGTCAGATATGTGAACAGACATCCGGCCATGATTCCGACGAGAACATACCAGTTGAGATCGATCAGGTTTGTCTCGTCGAAGCCGAGAACCGCAGCGGCATAGCTGTGTTCGAAGACGTGTTCGGTCCCGAGGAGGGTGAAGAACACCAGATAGATCAGGCTTGCGCGCAGCACATTGTGGTTTGTGAGCGCGGTGAAGGATATATAGGGATGATGGAGGAATGTGGCTCTCCATAGATTGACGGCGAGACAGGCCATTCCCAGAACGGTCGCTCCGACAATCTCTTCGGCCTCCCACCAGTCATAGAAATTGCCGTAGACGCAGACAAACGTGAAGCAAAGCATGAAGATGCTCCAGAGTATGGAGCCGATCCAGTCGATTCCGAGCAGCGGGATCTGCATGGGTCCTTTCACCGGACGGACAAGAACGATGACCAGCAGCATCATGAATGCGAGCAGCGCGATCATGATCCACTGCATGTATTCCCACTGTGAATAGAAGGCGGTGTAGACGGTGAAAATTCCGGACAGCTGGATTACACTGTCGACAACAAGATAGACATAACAGAAGAATATCGACATGTCGCGTACAGGCGTAAGCCAGAGCTGGATGGTCGAGTTACAGACGAGCGTGGCCCACATACGGAACCATCCTGCCAGGAAGCAGGCGCAGACAAGCACGGGGACAGAATCGGTGACAGCACAGACAAAGTTGGCGGCGATCAGCGCACTGCAACATATCAGAAGGCCGATACGGTTGGAAAAGCGGAATTTAAGACGGAACATGACCGCGAAGTTGATGGACATGCCGACAAGCATTGCATATCCGGCCATGAGTATGTCTTCCTGCATCAGCCCTGTCGTTCCGACCATGTCGGAGGCGGCCGCCAGATAAATGCCGCCAGAAAACTGGATTATCAGGACGAACAGGATGAACAGCCACGGTTTAAGGCGGCGCGGTATGAAATCGGGGACATCGGGAATGTCGAACGGCCCCTGTGGAGCATGAAAATCGCCCATCGGATCAATATTTCACTTCGCATTCGACATTCAGTCCGGCTCTCAGAAGTTCCATTGCGGCGGCATCGTTGCCGTCTGTGAATTCGATTCTGACGGGCACCCTCTGGCGCACCTTGACGAAATTGCCGGCCGAATTGTCCTGGGGGATCAAAGAGAGGCGCGCTCCGGTAGCTTTTGAGAGTGAAACGACTTTACCGTGGAAAACGACATCGGGAATGGCATCGACACGAATGTCGACGTCAGATCCGACAGCAATGTGGTGGAGCTGGGTTTCCTTGTAGTTGGCCGTGACCCATATTTCGGAAGAGTCCACAATCTCAAGCAGGGTCTGTCCGGGCTGGACGAGCTGTCCGACCTGGATCTCCTTTCGTGACACATAACCGTCGCAGGGTGCGGTAATGACGGTATAGGAGAGATTGAGCTCGGCTGTTTCGAGAGTGGCTTTTGCCAGATCGATCTCGGCGTCGTTGCGTCCGATGCGTTCTTTTGTTTCGGCCACAACGGTCGACGATGCCGAGCGCTGGCGCTGCAGCATTTCATAGCGGGCTTTTTTGGCATGATAGTCAGTCTGGATTCCGTCGAACTGCTGGCGTGTGACAGCATCTTTTTCCAACAGGAGGCGGTAGCGTTCGAGTTCGGAAGCGGCATGATCCATCAGCACCTTTGCCTCGGCGATCGAAGCATCGCTGACAGCCACGTTAGATGAGGCCACATTGACCGAGCGGTCGGCCACTCCTTTTCCGGCGAGGGCGTTGCGGTAGCCGGCGTTTGCCTGCGCGAGCCGCAGCCTCATGTCGGCATCGTCGATCACGACAAGAGTGTCGCCCTTGCGGACAGGCTGGAATTCGTTGAAGCGGATCTGGCTGATGTAGCCCTGGACCCGGCTGTTGACGGGGACTATCTGCTGTTCGACGCGAGCGTTGTCGGTGAATTCGACGTTGCCGCGGTGGAAAAACTTTCCGGCGACCCATATGGCGGCCGCTCCGATTACAATGAATGAAAGAATGTATGATAGGATTTTTTTGCTGCGGTGTTTCATATTGTGCCAGTGATGAAAAGTAGTTTATAGTAATAGTAGATTATGTCGATGCGTGCGTTTACAAGCTGTTGCTCGGCGTCGAGTTTTGCGTTTGCGGCATCGAGCATGTCGGTAATCAGAGCCATGTCGGCATTGTAGCGCGTTGCGGTGGTGTGATAGTTCCTGTCGGCGAGTTCGACGCTTTTTTCCTGAGTCTTCAGCTCTTCATAGGCCTGCAGATAGCGGATGTATTCACTTCTTACCTCCAGACCGACACTCTCGACAGCTGCGTCGAGCTTTTCGGCCGAGTTTCGCGTGGCTACCTGACTTTTTGCCTCGGCCTTATTGTTTTTCCAGAGCGAAGAGAGGTTGTAGGAGACGCCTACGCCTACCCACCAGTAGCTCAGATTGCGGTTGATCGGCGGGACCTCTACGAGTATGGGGCCGTCGAATGTCCATCCGGCCTGGAGGCCGATTTTCGGCAGGCGGTCGGCCTTTACGACAGTCTGCGCCTTTCGACTTATTGCAAGTCCGGTCCGTGCAAGTTTGATCGAGGGAGAATTTTCGAGGGCATTGCGCTGCCACCAGGCCTCTCCATCTTTTGGAAGCGACCGATCGAGTATGGTTGTGTCGGGGCGCACTGAGGTAGATTCGGGCAATCCAGCCGTCACCGTCAGATTACGGCTCAGGATGTCGATTGTGTTGTTGATTTTAACGAGCTGCAGTTCGAGATTAGACAGAAGCAGTTCATATCGGGTTATGTCGTTTCTCAGTGCTGTACCCTGCTGATATCTGGCATCCATTTCGGCAAGCACCTTCCGGGCCTGGACTATGTTGTTTTCGACGACCGAACGCAGATTGGTGAATTTGTAGAGATCGAGATAGAAACCGGTGAGCCGGAAACGGATGTTGTCGCGGTTCAGTTCGGTGGCATATCTGGCCGCAGTTGATTTGAGTTCAGCCATTTCGATGGAGGCGGTAATCGCCCCGCCGGCATAGAGTGGCTGATTTACCGTTATGCCGACGCCATTGCCGAAATGCGGGATGGGCGCTTTCTGACAGTCGGAGAAATTGCGTTTTGTGGTGAAGCCGTCGCCAATGTAACTGAGCGACAAAGTGGCGTTTACGTCAGGAAGCCGCTTTGTCCGCGCCAGTTCGATTTCCTGACGGGCTTCCTCTTCAGCTGAAAAAGATGGGCGTAGCTGCACACTGTTCTGCTCGGCACACCGGAAGATATCGTCGAGAGTCATGACAACCGGAGACTGAGCCATGCAACATGCGCCGCCGCCCGACAAGACTGCGAAGAGCAGCCTTGTGAGCAATCGGTGATTGTTCATAAGTTTAAAATGATTATGTTGTTTCTGATTTTATGGAGATATCCCTATCGAACCGTCGGGGCCGAGAGTGTCATGACCGACAACAGGATACAAGCCCGCGACTACCGGCACACATCACTGCGTGCTTTTCCAGTTTTCCTTAAAAGCGTAGTTCAGAACAGATTCCGAAGTGTATGAGATAACGAAATGCGATTTGATCATATGGGGTGACTCTTTGTGAATCACGGTGCAAAGGTAGTCAAATTTTCGTCAAACGGCAAATCAGACCGACCGGCGGCACACATAAGAATTCTGAAGAACTCCTGACTTCTGATAAAAAAACAGTCGCAGGAATTGTTGCAGAACGCATTCGATTGAGTAAATTTGCAACGGCGTTTCCACAGCCGGCAGCGATCGGCAGACGCCATGACCGGCGACATGTCGTCGCAAGAAAAAAAATGACTATTGATGGAACCTCTGAAACATGAATGTGGCATAGCAATGATCAGATTGCGCCACCCGCTCGAGTATTACCACAAGAAATACGGGACCTATCTCTATGGACTCGAGAAACTCTATCTAATGATGGAGAAACAACACAACCGCGGTCAGGAAGGCGCGGGTGTTGGAGTAGTCAAACTCCACTCTAATCCAGGAGAAGAGTATGTGTGGCGCGAAAGGGCGATGGGCACACAGGCAATTTCAGAAATATTCGGCAATATCTTTCCGGCAATCGAATCGGCAGGTGTGGAGCGGATGACCTCCCGTGAGGCAGAACTCCGCGCTCCGTTTATCGGAGAGATCTATATGGGACATCTGCGCTACAGCACAACCGGCAAGAGCGGTATCAGCTATGTCCATCCGTTTCTGCGCAGAAACAACTGGCGTTCGCGCAATCTGCTGATGTGCGGCAACTTCAACATGACAAACGTTGACCGCATATTCGAGTCGGTCGTGTCCTCGGGTCAGCATCCTCGCCTTTACTCCGACACAATCGTGATTCTGGAGCAGTTGGGCTATACGCTTGACAAGGAGAACCACCGTCTTTACCGTCAGTTCCGCGACAGTCTCGACGATCCGGAACTTGCAACGGCCATCGAGGACAACCTTGATCTGCGCCGGGTGCTTTCAGCAACAGCACCAATGTGGGACGGCGGTTATGCGATGTGTGGCGCGACGGGCTCGGGCGACATGTTCGTGATCCGCGATCCGCACGGCATCCGACCGGCGTTCTACTATATAGACGACGAGGTTGTTGTCGTTGCGTCGGAGCGTCCGGTGATCCAGACAGTTTTCGGGACGACGATAGATCAGATCACCGAGCTGGATCCGGGCCACGCCATCATAGTGGGCAAGCGTGGCGAGATCGAAGTCACCGGCATTATCGAAGCCGGGCGCAACGAGCGGTGTTCGTTTGAACGGATCTACTTTTCCCGCGGCAGCGATGCCGATATCTACCGCGAGCGCAAGCGTCTTGGCGCCAATCTGACTGAGGCGGTCATGCGCAGTGTCGGCAACGACGTCGCGCACACTGTTTTCTCATTCATCCCTAACACGGCAGAGGTTGCGTTTCTGGGGCTTGTCGAGAAAATACATGAACATCTCGATGACCAGCGTTTTTCAGAGATACTGTCGCTGTCGGAGAGCGGAGAGCTTACGCGCGAACGACTGGCCGAGATCCACGACCGCAAGCTCAGGGTAGAGAAGGTCGCCATCAAGGATATCAAGCTGAGGACGTTTATTTCGGAGGGAGATGTGCGCAATGATCTGGCGGCGCATGTCTACGACGTCACCTACGGCATCATTGACGACAACCGCGACAACCTTGTTGTGCTTGATGACAGCATTGTCAGGGGAACGACACTGCGCCAAAGCATCCTGAAGATGCTTGGCCGGCTGAATCCAAAGAAGATAGTCGTTGTCAGCTCGGCTCCACAGGTGCGCTATCCGGACTATTACGGCATCGACATGAGCCGACTGAGCGAATTCGCGGCATTCCGTGCGGCAGCCGCCCTACTGAAAGAACGTGGAATGGAATATGTTTTCGACAGGGTTTATGAAGAATGCAAGGAGCTTCTGAAAGCGTCCGACGAAGAGCTGCGTAATCCGGTCAAGGCAATTTATGAACCGTTTACTGACGAAGAGGTAGCCGCCAAGATGGCCGAGATGCTGACCCCTGCAGGAGTCGAAGCCGAAGTGGAACTTATTTTCCAAAGTCTGGAGGGCCTTCATGAAGCGGTTCCAGACAATCCCGGCGACTGGTATTTCTCGGGCAATTATCCGACTCCGGGCGGACTGCGCCTGCTTCTCAAGGCTTATATCGATTATTACGAATCGTCATTACAGCACTTTTTTCCGCAGTAGATCCAAACGATATTTCAAACGGAAGCCGTGTCATTCTGACCTGACACGGCTTCCGTTTTTTTTATTGGAGTCATTATTCTACTGATGACGACCGGGCAATGCGGAGTGTACGTCGTCGAAGCAACGTTTGATCGCTTCGGCCTGCCGGGCGGGATTTTCGGGTGATGGAATTGGAGGATGTATTGTCAGCCGGATGGTTCCGGGACGAGGGATCTTACGCGTTCTCGGCATAATGTCGAAAGCACCGTCGATTGTCACCGGCACCAATGGCAGGCTGAACTCGTTGGCGAGTGTGAAGGCACCCCGTTTGAATGGCCGCATATGTCCGTTCCAAGTGCGGGCCCCTTCGGGAAAAACGACAAGCGAGGTTCCTCCTCTCAGAACTTCTTCGGCACGCTCCATGGTATGGCGCAATGCTGACGGACTCGATTTGTCGACGTAGATCTGATGGGCTTTCTCACACGCATATCCGACCAGGGGGATTTTCCGGAGAGAAGCTTTCATCATCCAGCGGAATTTATGCGGCAGATAGCCATAGATGCTGAAAATGTCATAAGCCCCCTGGTGATTCGCCACAAACACATAGCTGGTTGCAGGATCGATGTTTTCCGCACCTGTGACCTTAACCCTTACAAGTGACATTATGCAGAAAAGACGCCCCCACCAACGAGCCGGATAGTAGCCCCACCAGCGTCCACCTCCGAGAGCGCATCCGATGATGGTTGTGAGGGCAGCGACTATTGTGGCCACCAGCAGAACCGGGGCCATAATGAGAAGCTGATAGATCCGATAGAGAACGATCATCAGAGACTTTTGTCAAGGAGATCCTTGAATTCGGCGTCGGACATGCTTCCGACATGTTTCACCGGTTCGGCGCCTTTCTTAAGAACAACAACACACGGGATGTTAGAAATGTCATATTTCTTAGCCAGCTCGGGACATTCGTCGACATCGGCGGCAAAGAAATCGGCTTTAGCGGCATATTCGCCGGCAACAGCGTGATAGACAGGCTTGAACTGCTGACAGGGGCCGCACCAAACGGCCGAGAAGTCAATGACAACGGCTTTTGCATCGGTTGGCTCGGGAGAGTCGGAGGGAGTTACCACACGCACAACATCGGCTTCGGCAGGAGCTTCGGTTTCGGAAACGGCTTTTTCAGCAGTCGCCTCAACGGAATCGGCAGCCGCCACTTCGTTTGTTGTCGATGAGTTCGAGTTGCAGGCAGCCAGGGAAAACAAGGCCACTACGGGCAGGAATCGCAGGATTTTCATAACATTAAGAAGAATTTTATTAATTAAGGTAAGTGTCGGACAATCATAAGAGAATGTTTGAATTTAAACCGTGTCAACAATAAAACAAATGAAAGGTATAAAATTCAAAATAATCCTGAGGTCTTTTTTGGCGGATTCAGCCAAGTCTCATCAGTCGCATAGCCCGCTATGCTCCTTCTTCAACTCGCGGAATCCTCTCAAAAAATCCTCTCAGTCTTATCCAAAACGGATTGGCCGGCACGCTCATTATATGTGTCGGCAAAGATAAGGAAAGTTTCAAGGATGACAAAGAATTCTTTGCCGTATTTCGGGTGGTTCGTGATAACGGCCGTCTGCGGCGTTGCTTCCGAACCGTTCTGACGAACCGCCGGCTGTGCGGTTGGGACGGCTGATGGAAATTTGCCGACTGAAAACAGAAAAACAGAATGTCAAAGTACTCTTTGCCGTATTTAGGGCGGTTCGTGATAACGGTCCGTCTGCGGTGTTGCTTACGG
>JAIDXA010000353.1 GCA_029058705.1 Paramuribaculum sp.
CGGCACGTACGGTGGTGTGAGAGGAAAGGAAACGAAAGTAGGTCAGAATACTTTCGTTTCCCGACCTACTCGATTGTATCTTCATCCAAGCTTGTCGCGGAGATAGCGGCCGGTGTGCGATTGTTTGCATTCGGCTATATCTTCCGGTGTGCCTGTCGCTACAACCTGCCCTCCGGCATCGCCGCCTTCCGGCCCGATGTCAATGACATGGTCGGCACATTTTATTATGTCCATATTGTGTTCAATGATGACGACCGTGTGGCCGAGCGCGATCAGCCGGTCGAATGATTCCATCAGCAGCCGGATGTCATGGAAATGAAGTCCGGTTGTCGGTTCGTCGAAGATGAACATCGTGGGGTCGTGGACTTCCATTGCAAGATAATAGGCAAGCTTGACCCGTTGGTTTTCTCCGCCCGACAGAGTGGAGGAGCTTTGTCCGAGCTTCAGGTAGCCGAGCCCGACCTGTTGCAGCGGGGTGAGCCGTCGGACTATTTTCTTTTCTGTCGGGCCGTTTGACTGGCTGAAAAAGTCAATCGCATCATCGATCGTCATGTTGAGGACATCGTTGATGTTTTGTCCGCGGTAACGTATGTCAAGGATGTCGCGTTTGAAGCGTTTGCCTCCGCATTCCTCACACGGTATGGTGATGTCGGCCATAAACTGCATCTCGATGGTCAGGAATCCTTCTCCTTTGCAGGCTTCGCATCGTCCGCCTTCGGTGTTGAACGAAAAATAGCCCGGTCCGAATCCCATCTGTTTTGCTCCCTGCTGGTCTGCGAACAGACGGCGGATTTCATCGTAGGCTTTCAGGTATGTCGCGGGATTCGAACGCGATGAGCGACCGATCGGATTCTGATCAACAAACTCGACGGCACGAATCCGGTTGACGCATCCGTCCAGCCGGCTGAAGAGTCCGGGAGCGTCGCCCCCTTCTCCGGTCTGACGCACGAGGGCGCGGTAAAGGATGTCACGCACCAGGGTCGATTTACCCGATCCGCTGACTCCGGTCACCACTGTCATGACCTGCAGGGGAAACTTCACGTTTATGTTTTTCAGATTATGTTCGCGTGCGCCGACAACTTCGATGTAGTCGCGCCATGAGCGTCTGTGACCCGGAACCGGAATCTCAAGCTGATGCGTGAGGTATTTGACTGTCAGGCTTTCAGTGGCTGTCGACAGATTTCCGGCCGGACCCTGGTAGATTATTTCTCCTCCGAGCGATCCGGCTTTCGGGCCGACATCGATTATGTAGTCGCAGGCACGCATGATCTCTTCGTCGTGTTCGACGACAACGACCGTATTGCCTGTCTGTTGGAGTTTGCGGAGTACGCTTATGAGACGTTGCGTGTCGCGGGAATGGAGACCGATCGATGGTTCGTCGAGAATATAGATTGACCCCATCAGGCTGCTTCCAAGCGATGTGGCCAGGTTTATTCGCTGGCTTTCTCCGCCCGACAGGGTAGAAGAAAGGCGATCAAGAGTCAGGTAGCCCAGGCCTACTTCGTTGAGAAACTGCAAACGGTTGCTTATTTCGAGAAGCAGTCGTCGTGCAATCAGCCGGTCTGTTTCAGGAATTTCAAGATTTCGGAAAATCTCAAGAAGTTCGCTGACCGGTTTGCTGACCATTTCGGTGATGGTCATTCCTGCAATCTTGACATATTGAGCGTCGGCTCGCAAGCGTGTTCCGTGACAGACGGGGCATATCGTTTTGCCCCGGTAGCGGGCAAGCATGACGCGATATTGGATTTTATATTGGTTTTCTTCAACCATTTTAAAGAAACCGTCGATTCCGGGATGATCATGCAGACCGTGCCAAAGTTGTTTTTTCTGTGATTGAGTGAGGTCGCAGTAGGCACGGTGGATAGGAAAACCGCACCGGGATGCCGCAGAGATGAAAGCCCGTTTCCATTCGCTCATCTTTTCGCCCCGCCAGCAGACAACGGCGTCTTCATAGACCGACAGCGTAGGATCCGGCACAACGAGTTTTTCATCAATTCCAATTGTCCGTCCGAATCCTTCACACCGCGGACACGCACCCACCGGATTGTTGAAGTTGAACATCTGTTCCGTCGGTTCGGCAAACGTCATTCCGTCGGCTTCAAATGATGTTGAAAATTCCCGCCGGTGAATTCCGTCGTTTTCCCAACTAAGAAGCCATGCCCTGTTGTGTCCCTCGAAAAATGCGGTTTCAGCGGAATCTGTCAGGCGGTTGATTTCATCTGGAGTCGTCGGGACAGTCAGTCGGTCGATCAATAGAAGATGATCCGGGGTGATGTTGTCGGCGTTCGCTATGTAATCGGTTATGGCAATGAATTCGTTGTCGGGAGTGATAAGCCGCGAGTAGCCTTCTTTAATAAGAATTTCGAGATGTTGCGATGTGGTTCTTCCCTCCGGTATTGCAATCGGTGATCCGACAGCTATTCTGGTGGATTCGGGTAGGGAGGCGGCGGCATTGACCATGTCTTCGGCTGTCTGTTTTTTCACTTCTTCGCCGCTGACAGGCGAAAACGTATGGCCCACGCGCGCGAAAAGCAGCCGCAGGTAATCGTAGATTTCGGTCGAAGTGCCTACGGTGCTTCGCGGATTTCGGGTGTTGACTTTCTGTTCGATTGCAATGGCTGGGGGCAAACCTTTAATGAAATCGCATTCGGGTTTGGCCATTTTTCCCATGAACTGGCGGGCATAGGCGCTGAGGCTTTCCACATAGCGGCGCTGTCCTTCCGCATATAGGGTGTCGAAAGCCAGTGATGATTTGCCCGAGCCTGACAGTCCGGTAATGACAACAAGCTGGTCGCGGGGAATCTCGACGTCGACGTTCTTCAGATTGTTGACGCGGGCTCCTTTTATGCTGATG
>JAIDXA010000354.1 GCA_029058705.1 Paramuribaculum sp.
ACTCGATTCCGGCCGACACTCTGCCTGACAAACACCACGCGCCGTCACACACCTACCGTTATTTCGGCGAAGGAATGGCAGTCAGCAGCTCCGGACACACCCCCTTCTGGCTGATGAACAACCGTTTCGGGCTTTCATCCATCGACAAGAACAACGGCTTCATCCGCGGCGGCTTTTTCAGGGAAACTGATCCCGACACCCGTTTTTCATGGGGATTCGGCGCTGATCTGGTTGTCCCCTACAACTTTACATCCCATTTCGTCATACAGCAACTCTATGCCGAAGTGCGCTACCGCTCCCTCCAGCTGACTGTCGGATCCAAAGAACGGATAACCGGGCTCGTCAACAGCGAACTCGCCTCCGGAAGCATGGTCCTGTCGCAGAACGCCCGCCCGATCCCACAGGCATACATCTCCATGCCGCGCTACGAACCGGTCCCTTTGACCAACAGATGGCTGTCGGCCAAGGGTTATTTCTCTCTCGGAATAACCACCGACGGCCGATGGCAACGCGACACCCCGCACGCCGACTCCCGTTGGGTCGAAAAAGAGCTCTTCCACTCCAAAGGACTCTTCCTGCGCGTCGGTGATCCCGACCGGCATCCGCTGACCGTCGAGGGAGGTCTTGAAATGGCGACCCATTTCGGAGGCGAAGCCCACATTCTTGACATCAACGGAAACCCGGTCGTTGTCAAGCTTCCCCACGACTTCAAAAACATCATAAAAGCCATCATCCCCTCGGGAGGTGGAGATTCAAGCGATTCCTACCAAGACGGCGAGCAGCTCAACGTCTATGGAAACCACACCGGACAATGGTCACTCGCCGCAACATACTCCGTTCCGGAATCCGAATGGGTGGTCCGCCCCTACTATCTACACTATTTCGAGGACCATTCAATGATGTTTTTCGACCACGCCTGGCGCGACATGCTGCTCGGATTCGAACTGACATTCCCCTCAAACCGTTTCGTTGAGAAATTCGTCTATGAATATCTCAACACCAAGGATCAGAGCGGAGCCGTCTACTGGGATCACACTCCGGAAATACCGGAGCAGGTCAGCGGACGCGACAACTACTACAACCACTACCTCTATCCCGGATGGAACCACTGGGGAATGGGCATGGGAAACCCGCTGATCATCTCACCGGTCTACAACGCCAACGGAAGTCTCGCATTCTATCACAACCGCATCAAAGGCCACCACTTCGGATTTTCCGGACGTCCCACCGATGAAATAGCCTACCGCGCGCTCCTGTCGTTCACCCGTTCATGGGGAACCTACGACAATCCCTCACCGACAATTCTCCACAATGTCAACGCGCTCGCCGAAGTGACCTATTCGGCCCGTGGCCGATGACGGGGGGGAGGGGCGCGGGGGGGGGGGGGGGCGGGGGGGGGGGGGGGG
>JAIDXA010000355.1 GCA_029058705.1 Paramuribaculum sp.
GTGTTGTATTTTCCCCGGGAAGTGTAGATCAAGCAGTACGACTTAAAAATTTAACTCGGGCTGTTGAGCTCTGCGATGTGGGTTGCCGTGTTGTAGTAGAGCGCTTCAGTGTTGATGATGAGTTTGTCGTTTTTCTGCTGGCTTTCAAGATGGACATCATAGCTGAAGTATGACTGTTTTGTCCGGGGCTGATACTGTCCTTCGACAGAGGTCAGCACGTTTTGCCGGTCGGTCAGTTTCCCGCCTATGTTGTAATAGCCCAGATCGGTTGCGAGGTCGTAGTTGAAGATGTCGGTTTCGAGAGTTACATCCCGGTTTATAAGCCTTACTTTTTTACCTGGATCAGCAAAAAGGATCGCCAGCTGTTCCGGACCGTTGTAGTTCAGCTCGTCGGCGTAGACATGAAGGGTGTCGCCTTGATTCATGCGGACGTTTCCGAATGCGTCGAACGAACTTGTGCGCTCAAATAAATAAGCGCTGTCGCAGTACATCCACATTCCGCCCTTTCGCAACTTGACATTCCCGACGAGGATCTGAGGTTGCTCGTCTTTTGGAACGCCCGGAATTTCGTCGTAGTAAAGGCGGTCGGCATATTCAAGGAATACTTTGTCGGGCTGAGATCTGTCAAGCGACGGAAGCATGGGGCGCAACGGAGCGTGGGGCACCGGAATCTTGCGTTTGGCCGCAGGTGTTTTTTGTTGGGCTGAGATTAAAAGAGGCGCCAATAGAATGGCAATGACGCCCATTGCAGCAATGGACGCCTTCAGCCGGTGGAGTCTGGTTTTCAAGTTATGGATTGTCATATGACAGCAGCCAATATGAGTTGGAATGCGGAAACGTGTTGTTCGATTGTTATTCAGTCATTTCGGAGTCGTCTACAGGTTTGCGTGCCGGAGCTGCGGTCGAACTGTCTTTTATCCAGCCTTTGTGTTGGAATTCGCAGTTTCGCCATCCATCCTCGATGCGGACATAGGTGTCTTTTATTTTCTTTTCAAGCCAGTCGTGGAGAATCTCTTCTTTGCGTGCGGCCTCGTACATGTCCTTGATTGTCTGGTAGTCTTCGGCTATGTTGGCTTTGTGGGCTCCGATTCTGTCGGTCAGTTTAACGATCGCCACAATTTCGCGGTTCAGTTTGGGGTCGATCATGATGAACGGTTCGGAGATGTCGCCCGGCTGCATTTTGTCAACCACTTTTGCAACTTCCTGAGGTAGTTGGGCCATTTCGAAACGTGGTGTTCCGGTTTCGGGATTGACCATGACTCCGCGGTTGTTGCGGGTGTCTTTGTCCTGAGAGACGTAGATGGTCGCTTCCTCGAAGGTGAATTTTTTGTTTTCGGTCATGTCCGTGCGGATCGAATCGAGCCGTGAAATGGCCTGCATGAGGTCGTTGTCCGACACTTTCGGACGGAGCAGTATGTGGCGGGTGTTGATTAGGTCGCAGCCATTTTCAATAAGAAGAATGATGTGGTAACCGTATTGGCTCTCGACTATTTTGGAAACTCGTTTCGGGTCGTTCAGGTTGAAGGCGACGGCGGCGTATTCGGGATCGAGCTGGGCGCGTCCGAGAAATCCGATCTCTCCTCCGCGAACGGCACTTTCTTTGTCTTCAGAATATAGGATTGCGAGCGAAGAGAACTGGCTTTCGCCATTGTTTACTTTCTCAGCCATATCGCGCAACCGGGCTTTGACGTCTTCTATCTCCTGACGGGGAATTACCGGATTGAGAGTCAGAATCTGGACTTCAACCTGAGTCGGCACGAACGGCACAGAGTCGACAGG
>JAIDXA010000356.1 GCA_029058705.1 Paramuribaculum sp.
GCGGTGGCGCGGTTGCGGTCTTCGGCACGTTGCCAGAAGAGACGGTCGTCGTCGCCGAGGAAAGGCGCGTTTTCCATCTGTGACTGGTGTTTGAGAATGGAGTTGCGTTTGAAACGCAGCTCTTCCGGCGAGATAGGAACGGCCATTTCGATATGGTCGATTTCCCATTCGGCCCATGCCCCGCGATACATCCAGACGCGGCAGTCGTTCATCCATTCCTCTCCTTTCAATTCGTCGATTGCGGCCAAAACGGCATCTGTGCAGACGCGGTGTGTGCCATGAGGGTCGGCAAGGTCGCCCGCTACAAATATCTGCTGTGGCTTGACGTTCTCGATCAGTTCTTTGACTATCATGATGTCGGCTTCTGAAAGATCTCCTTTCTTGATCGTGCCTGTCTCGTAGAACGGAAGGTTGAGGAAATGGACATTTTCAGGTTTTACACCGATGTAGTTGCAGGCGATTCTTGCTTCGCCGCGACGGATCATTGTCTTAAGGAAGCGAACGTCCGGAAGGTCGATTTCTCCGCCCTTTTTTGATTTGATGAATTCATGGATCTCTTTGCTTTTGGCCCGGTATGATTCGGTATCGAAGCCGAATTTATCGGCAATCTGATCCATAAGCATTACATAGCGGATCATGTCTTCGTCGCCTACTGCGATGTTGCCGGAGGTCTCGTATGCGACATGAACATCATGATTCTGGTCAACAAGCCGCTTGAGCGTTCCGCCCATTGAAATCACATCGTCATCAGGGTGGGGGCTGAACACTATGACGCGCTTGGGATATGGGTTGGCGCGTTCGGGGCGGTATGTGTCATCCGCATTCGGTTTCCCTCCGGGCCATCCGGTAATCGTGTGCTGAAGGTCGTTGAAGATTTTGATGTTGACATTGTATGCTGATCCGAAAAGCGCAAGCAGTTCGCCAAGGCCGTGGTCATTGTAGTCTTTGTCGGTCAGCTTGAGGATGGGTTTGCCTGTCATCTGGCATAGCCATACGATCGCGCGACGGATCAGTTTGTCGTTCCATTCGCAGGAGGTGACGAGCCATGGCTGGCTGATGCGGGTAAGGGTTTCTGCGGCCGGCAGGTCGACAACGACTTTTGCCTGAGGGTGGCCCTGCAGGAATGATGCCGGAACCGAAACGTCCAGCGGTCCTTCAACGGTTTTCTTGATTATCTGGGCATTGTTTTCTCCCCATGCCATGGTGAGGATGCGTCGGGCAGAAAGGATATTGTTGATTCCGAGAGTGATTGCGGTTGTCGGAACAGAATCACACTTGTAATCGCTTGCTATTTTGTGGCGGGCTTCGCTTCCTAAAAGAACGAGACGGCAAAGGCTTGTGGCTGTGCTTCCGGGTTCGTTGAAAGCGAGCGATCCTGCCGCTCCGACTTCGCAGACGCAGATGTCGATTCCACCTTCCGACGCAATCAGCCGTTCGTAGTTTTTGCAACATTCATACATGTCTTCTTTCGTGACGGCCGGATCGAATGTGCGGATATTTTCGGGTGCTATGTCGACATGGTTGAGGAAGACGTCTTTAAGCATCTTGAGGGCGCACGGGCCGTCTGGAACAAGAGGAAAGAATTCTGCGATAGTGAAAACGATGACTTTCTTGAAGCTCACCTGTCCCTCCTGATGGAGTTTGATGAGTTCGGCGTAGACACTGTGGGTGTTCATGCCTGAGCCGAGGGCGAGTACGCATTTTCCTTTTTCCGCCACATTGCGTTTGATATACTTCACAATGTTGTTTGCAAGATATGAACTGCCGTCGAAGACAGTCTCGAAAATGCGGGTATAGACCTTCTCTTCACGAGTGAGAGCCGCCAGTTCCACTTCCCCCTGAGGGTCGTAGTAACGGCGTGGTATGAGATCTAACTTGATTTGGGAACTGAGGTTAGTTTTCATATGGATTTTTAGATTACTGCACAAAAGTACGAAACTTCTTTAACGTGACCAAACCACTTTGGCGAATTAGACCAGGCTGATTGTGTAAAGTAGATCATTTGGCGTGTTTTTTTCGTTTTTTTGTGTTAAAAGGAATGCGGTTGAATATTTTTCGTTATTTTTGCAAAAAGAGAATAATTCGGCTATTCCATCCAAATTCGATAACTATTCCACTATACAAATAAAAAGACCTTAGATTATGAGATTAATTATTGAGCCCGATTACGAAACCATGTCCAAATGGGGTGCTGCATATGTCGCAGCCCGAATAAATGAGGCTAATCCGACAGCTGAACATCCTTTCGTACTCGGATGCCCGACTGGCAGCTCGCCTCTCGGAATGTACAAGGAGCTTGTCAGACTCAACAAGGAGGGGAAAGTTTCTTTCAAGCATGTAGTGACATTCAACATGGATGAATACTGCGGAATCCCGAGAGACCATGAGCAGAGTTATTACACCTTCATGTGGACCAACTTCTTCAATCACATTGACATTCTGCCCGAAAATGTAAATATACTCAATGGCAATGCGGAGGATCCCGAAGCGGAATGCGCCCGCTATGAAGCGAAGATAGAGAGCTATGGCGGCATTGATCTGTTTATGGGTGGTGTAGGTCCGGACGGACACATCGCTTTCAATGAACCGGGTTCTTCGCTGACATCAAAAACCCGCATGAAGACTCTTACACATGACACAATCATTGCCAACTCACGTTTCTTTGATAACAATGTCGACCTTGTTCCCAAAACAGCGCTTACGGTCGGCGTCGGCACTGTCATGGCGGCTAAGAGTGTCATGCTTCTTGTCAACGGTCACAATAAGGCCCGTGCCCTTAAGCATGGTGTTGAAGGCGGAATAAGCCAGATGTGGACAATCTCAGCTCTTCAGATGCATCCCAAGGCGATTATTGTTGCTGATGAGGCTGCCTGCGATGAACTGATGGTTGGAACATACCGCTATTTTAAAGATATCGAGCAGTCTAATCTTGATCCGGAGAGTCAGCTCTGATTCTTGAAGATTCGACATCTCAGACATGTTAAGAGCCGATGGCAATCCGCCACCGGCTCTTAAATTGTTTTACCCGTGTAAAGTGTCAGGCGATTTCAATGGTGAGGCCGTCGGATGCGATGTGCGTGCCTGACGGCAGCTTCCGGTCTTCCTCAGAGTGGAGCCCCATCTGGTGTGAAATATGTGTGAGCCACGCTTTGCGCGGATTAATGATGTCGATGAGCTGCAAGGTTTCGTCGAGTGACAGATGCGATGGGTGTTGCGTGTGGCGCAAGGCGTTGACAACAAGCGTATCTATACCTTTAAGAGCTTCGGCGGTTTCATCGGGCATAATCTTGCAGTCGGTCACGTAGCCGAGGCCATCTGTCATATACCCGTAGATCTGGAGCGTTTCAGTGTGTGTGATCGGAAGGGCTTGAAACACAGGAGCCCCCTCAAAAGGTTTGAATGTCTCAAAGGGCTCGATTTCGTGAAGACTGATTTGCGGCGCCCCTGGATAGGGGTGCGGCCCAAAGCAATACGGCATGATGCTCCGTATGCGTTCCGCGACGTCGGGAGCGCAGAAAATCGGGAAAGCTTCTTCGGCTCTGCAGTATGGGCGTAAGTCGTCGAGCCCTCCTATGTGGTCGTAGTGCGAATGGGTTATCAGAAGTGCGTTTATTTCAGGAGACCCTTCGCGTAAAACCTGTGACCTGAAGTCGGGGCCGCAATCAATCAGGATGTTGCCGCTGTCTGTAGTGATAAGGGCTGATGTGCGCATGCGGTTGTCGCGCGGATCCGAGGATCTGCAGACGTTGCATTTGCACCCGATCTGCGGCACTCCGGTGGAGGTGCCTGTGCCGAGAAAAGTAAGTCTGATCATTGGCGGAATGATTTCAGCAGGTTGTCTTCAAAGATTAGATAAATGCCGTTCTCGTAGGTCCATACTTCGCGGATCGTGCTGTAGCCGATCCGGCTGTCTATTGAGGCTGGCGCCCCTAATGCGAGACGGCACTCATCACGGGTCATGCCGGAGGATACTCGTCCGTTGATGATATTTCGCCATGTCTCGTCGCTTATGTCCGGATGTGATTTTCTCGGATCGGAGAGGGAGAAGAGCGAACCGAAGCTCCTGAGGGTCTTCAGGTGGTTGCCGACCGACATAAAGAGATGGAATGCAGCTCCGTTTTCATCAATAAGTTCAAGTAGGGCGGAATAATATTCGTTTCCGGGACGGATATCTGTGATTTTCACCGGGATAAACTTTCTTCCGGTGAAGCTGGAGAGTTTGTCGTCATACCAGTTTGCGGTGATCACATAGAAGGTCTTTCCAAGTAGCTTTTCTCTGACTTGTTCAATTACGGATAATTCGACAAGAAATGGAATGTTGAGTTTGCCTGTCGATTCGATTGTTGCACGGCTTTGGGTTGTGCGGTATCGAATCGGGTTATTGTTGTCCGTAAGAAACGTCAGTTCGAGAATCCGGTTGCCCGTAAGATCGATGACCTCTTTTCCTGAAACGAACCGGATAACTTTGCCGGAAAGAGAATCGCATTTTTCTTCGGATGGGAGAAGAA
>JAIDXA010000357.1 GCA_029058705.1 Paramuribaculum sp.
ATGTCGACAATTTATGCAGCATCATAGGCAACACCGCTTGCCGGCAAGCATAAAAATTAGTAAATTTGCACATTCATTATCACACCAAATCATAAACGCCCCCTCTTTTTATGGTTATTTATTTCAAAAAAGGAGCCTCGGAAGTAATAGCAGTTGAGTCAGACCACAAATTTTCCGATCTGGAAAAGGAGAAACTCACCTGGTTGTTCGGAGGCGCCAAGCCTTTGGCATCCACATCTGTCAAAGGCCGCTTTATCGGACCACGCAAAGAAATGATCACTCCCTGGAGTACCAATGCTGTCGAAATAACCCAAAACATGGGAATCGACGGGATAACCCGCATCGAGCAGTTCCGGCTCACCCGCGAGGAGACACCCCGCTACGACCGCATGCTTGAACGCCTCTACGACGGGCTTAACTCCAAAGTGTTCGACATTTCCAAAACGCCGGATCCGATTGTCTACATCAACGACATTTCAGAATATAACCGGAGCGAGGGCCTGGCCTTGAGCGACGACGAAGAAAACTATCTGCGCGAGCTCGCCGAAAAGATCGGCCGTCCGCTGACCGACAGCGAGGTGTTCGGATTTTCACAGGTCAACTCCGAACACTGCCGTCACAAGATTTTCAACGGAACGTTTATCATCGACGGAGAAACAAAGCCACAGTCGCTCTTTAAATTAATAAAGAAAACATCGCAGGAAAACCCCAATAAACTCGTTTCTGCTTATAAAGACAACGTAGCGTTCATTACCGGACCGCGCGTCGAGCAGTTCGCTCCGAAAAATCCGGACAGCCCCGACTATTTCGATGTACGCGAAATAGACACCGTCATCTCGCTCAAAGCCGAAACCCACAACTTCCCCACAACGGTCGAACCGTTTAACGGCGCGGCTACAGGAACTGGCGGGGAAATCCGCGACCGTCTCGGTGGCGGACGAGCATCTCTACCGATTGCCGGAACAGCCGTCTACATGACATCCTACCCGCGGATGAGCCCCGACCATCGCTGGGAAATGATGTGCAATCCGCGCGTGTGGCTCTACCAGACACCTTGCGACATCCTGATCAAAGCGTCGAACGGCGCTTCCGACTTCGGAAACAAATTCGGACAACCGCTGATCTGCGGATCTCTCCTGACATTCGAACATGATGAAAACGGACGCCTTTATGCCTATGACAAGGTGATCATGCTTGCCGGCGGAGTCGGATTCGCAGCACGCAAAGACGCCCTAAAGGACACGCCTAAAGGCGGCGAGAAAGTGATTGTCATGGGCGGCGACAACTATCGCATCGGCATGGGCGGTGGTGCGGTTTCTTCCGTTGAGACCGGACAATACGACAACTCCATAGAGCTCAATGCCGTTCAACGCGCAAACCCGGAAATGCAGAAGCGCGTCAGCAACGTGATACGCGCGCTCGCTGAATCTGAAGACAACCCGATTGTATCGATCCACGACCATGGCGCCGGAGGTCATCTGAATGCC
>JAIDXA010000358.1 GCA_029058705.1 Paramuribaculum sp.
TATTCGCGTCAGGTCTATGACCGTGTCGGAGGCTTCCGCGAGATGTTTTCGGAAGACATCGACATGTCAACCCGCAACCGTCAGGCCGGATTTTCGACCGGCCTGATACACCCGGCACACGTATTCCACAAACGCCGCATTGATTTCAAACGTTTCTGGCGTCAGGTCTATGTGTTCGGAATGTCACGCATAACGCTGAAACTCCTCTATCCCGATTCGCTTAAACTCGTCCACACCCTTCCGGCTCTTGCCGTGATAATAGGTACGGTTCTCGTCGCGCTCGGAATTTTTGTCAGTCCGTGGTGGCTGCTTCCGATAGGTCTCTATCTTGTGGCTCTGTTCATAGCCGCCATGATCTCGACCCGCTCGCCCGGAATCGCCATGCGTGCCGTCCCTGCCGCCATTGTCCAGATCTGCGGCTATGGGTGCGGCTTCATAAAAGCCTGGTTCACCAAGATATTGCTCAGACGCGGGCGCAATATTGCCGAAGAAATCGAACTCAGAAAAGGGAAATGAAACCGAATCCGACCAATCAGGCGCGACGCATCGCCGACCTGAACAACGATGACAAGCCACGCGAAAAAGCGCTTGCCAAAGGAATACGCACACTTTCCGACGCCGAACTGCTCGCATTGCTGATCGGCGGAGGCGTTCCCGGCAAATCGGCCATCGACCTTGCCAGAGAGATCCTTGACGCATGCGACAACTCGCTCGCCCATCTCTCGCAGATGTCGATCCAGTCCATCAGCCGACGCTTTGTCGGAATAGGCCCGGCAAAAGCCACGACAATCGCAGCCGCACTCGAAATCGGAGCAAGAAGCGGATCAGCGGATAAAGAAGTGACGGTGATCCGGCAATCGTCAGACGCCTACCGCTGTCTGCTGCCGAAGATGAGAAATCTGCCCCACGAAGAGTTCTGGGTCATTTTCCTTCGCCGCAACAACTCCGTGATTATCTGCGAACAGATCAGTTCAGGCGGCAGTGCGGCAACCTACGTCGAACCCCGCATGATTGTCAAAAAGGCTCTCGACAACATGGCTTCGGCCATAATCCTCGGCCACAACCATCCGTCGGGCAACCTCAGGCCTTCCATTCAGGACGACACACTTACAAAACGAATCAAGGACGCGGCATCATTGCTCGACATCGCGGTTCATGACCATATTATAGTCACGCCGGAAGGATTCTATTCCTATGCCGATGAAGGACGAATCTGAACCGCTGAAGGAGTTGCGTTGTTAAACATTAGAAATGAAAACAACACCTACCACAACTCCGCTCGTTATGAAAATAGCAGAACAAGCAGCCTACATAGCCGGCTATATACTCATCGGAATCGGTCTCGGAATCGGAATAGCCCACTTGAAAGAGCCGAAAATCAAAAAGGAAGCCCGCAAAACCGAGCGTCGGACACGCTGATTCCACGGGCTTGACAAATCTGTCGAATTGCTGCAGAAGTCTATGCTTCCATTGTCTGCATGGCCATTCTGTTGGCTTTGCTGACAGCCATCGTTATATGGGAGCAGATGTTCTCGGATCCGATAAGTTTGTCGATTCCGGCATGGTCGAGGACTTCCTGCACCTCGGGTTTCACTCCCGAAAGAACAATCTTTATTCCATCCTTAAGTGAAGAGTTTATAAGGATTTCAAGATTGTGGACTCCTGTAGCGTCAATAAACGGAACCTTTCGCATGCGGATTATGCGGACAACCGGTTTCGAGCCTATCGTAGTTCTCATAAGCTCCTCGAATTTTGTGGCCACACCAAAGAAGAACGGGCCGTCGATCTCATAGACCTCGACGCCCTTGGCCACGTCCAGAACCTCATGGCGGGTCGCTTCGGTGCCTTCGGCAACATCAAGCTGCTCGCCGTAGACGCGCATCTGGGTGTTTTCCATAACACGGCGCAGGAAGAGGATGATCGCCAGCAGCAACCCTATCTCAATTGCTATTGTCAGGTCGAAAATGACTGTCAGCAGGAAAGTGACAGCAAGCACAGCCACATCGCCTTTTGGATTGCGGAGAATTCCACGGATCGTGCGCCAGCCGCTCATATTATAGCTGACAACAATAAGCACACCGGCCAGACACGCCATCGGCACAAGATTGATCAGCGGCATCATGAACAGGAAAATCAACAACAAGACAAATGCATGGACAACACCGGCAACCGGTGTGCGGCCGCCATTGGTGATGTTGGTCATCGTACGTGCGATCGCTCCTGTCACGGGGATTCCGCCGAAGAACGGAACCACCACATTGGCGATACCCTGGCCGATAAGTTCAGTGTTGGAGTTTGTCCGCGAGCCGGTCACACCGTCTGCGACTGTCGCCGACAGCAACGACTCTATTGCCCCGAGAATAGCAATGGTGAATGCCGACGGCAACAGCTCGTTGATCGTATCCATCGACAGAACAAATCCATGGGGAAGAGGTATGTCGGTCGACATGTTTCCGAAACGGTCACCGATGGTCTGAATGTGAATTCCGTCGCAGCTGCTGTTGATGAACCAGACAGCCACTGTCACAAATATGATTGCGATCAAGGCGCCGGGCAACTTCTTGGAAATCATCGGAACAAGGACAATGATCAGAATCGACACAAGACCGATCACGGCTGTCACCCAGTCGATTTTATCAAGATTGACAAGATAAGCCCCCCACTTGGGAATAAAAGCTGCGGGCAGATCCGTAAGCCCAAGGCCTAAAAAATCGTTGATCTGAGTCGAGAAGATCGTCAGGGCGATACCGGCCGTGAAACCGACAACAATCGGATAGGGAATAAACTTGATGACAGTTCCGAGATGGAACGTGCCGAGCAGAATCAATATCAATCCGGCCATGAATGTCGCGATCGCAAGACCCTCAAGACCGTAGCCGGCAATGATGCCATAGACAATCACTATGAAAGCTCCTGTGGGCCCGCCTATCTGCACAGAACAACCTCCAAGCGCAGAGACAAGAAAACCACCGATGATGGCCGTGATGAGTCCGATCGTCGGGCTTACTCCGCTGGCTATGGCAAACGCCACGGCCAATGGCAAGGCCACAACGCCGACCACGATGCCGGCAGTCAGATCAGATTTCAGATTGGATAATGAATAATTCTTCAAGGCCGAAAACAATTTCGGTTGAAAATCAATTGGTCCGGATAATTTCATATACCTTATTAATAGTGATAACCTAATTGGAATAATAAATCAAGGGGAATACCGCTCACGGGCCACCCCGAATTCGGGCGCAAAGTTACGAACTTTTTTAACAACCTTTGTGATTTTTTCCAAAGTATTTTCCTAATTTACGCCCGTAGCGCCTCTACTTCCCCTCGCCGGACATGGACTGTAGCCTGATCGAGCAACTCCGATCAAACGCATCCGGCCCGATCTCACAGCCGCCGGGCACAGCTATATTTCTTATGCCAGACTCCATAAATGCGCATGAGCCTATTTTTCTGACTGTCGACGGAATGGTTATTGCGCTCAGATTCCGACATCCCAGAAACGCACTGTCCCCAATAACCGCCAGTCGCTGTGGCAAATCGACTCGCTGCAGACGAGTGGACCAGCTCAGACACCCGGTTTCAATTGTCTTTAAACCGTCAGGAAAAGAGATCCGACACAACTCACTGAACCGAGTCAGTCCGCCGGGAAGATCTCCCATCACAGAATCGATCCGCAGAGGATCTTTCACATCCGGACTGAAACCCTTTTCGAATGAAATGTTCCGCACTCTGTCACTCAGATTAAGAATCTCGAAAGCTTCCATAACCGCATGCCATCTTATAGGGTCTGGCGGCAATGTGAGATCCTTCAGGTCTGACTCCGAACGCAATCGGACTCTGAGATCCCTTTTCACAACAATCCGATAGAACAGATCTTCGAAATTATTCCGGTCTTCCCGAATAGAGTAATAGCACGCCAGGCCGGAATACTCGCCCATAGGTCCGCATTTATCAACAAGCTCCCTGTAGTTGCGATAGATATATTCGCAGAACGAACCGAAATCATCAAACGTGGCTTCTATCTCCGGCGGCACAATCCGCTTATAGCATAGATTGAACCGTTCTAATTCACCGGAGAAAAAGCAATCGTAGATAAGAAACGGGCGCAGACTGATTTTCGGAAGAGGAATTTCAGACGGGACCCGTGCGACACGAGTCCCGACAACTGTAGAACCGATTATGTCAACCGGATACTGTGCAATAATCCCATTCGGGTTGTCTTTGCTATACCATATGTCATCAGTGTTGACTGTCCAAAGCCAGCCATCTGAAGTCACATAGATTTCATCACTGCGGTCATGCAGGTAGTCCCATACCTTACCGGCACAGTCAGATCGTCCGGCAAAAGAAAACAAAGCATCGGTAGCAGAGGTCACATCCCTTAAAAATTCCCGTTCACGACGATGCCTCCGGAACACCTTTATTAGATCACTTATCCGCATAATCCATCCACGCCGCTCCGATTGCCTTTTGTTTCATTATTTCCAGAACTGCCACCATTTTTTAGACTGACCGGAAACAACTACAGTTTGCGGCTGGACAATTTCAGTCTGTAGCAATTTATAACCTGTCAGATCAATTGCAAATTTATTTCCACATTTTCCACATTTAACCACACGCCATTTCTGTTTCTGACCTTTTTCAGCGATTTTAAATTCATTCCTGCAAAACGGGCATGCATGCACTCCGGAGTGAAACTCATAATTCTCAATTCCGGAATAACTGACCAAGTCTCTGATTATCCGGTCAAGTCTGCGGGATAGCCGCCCCGCTTCCTGCACATTCTTAATGTCGGATTGTCTGAATAGTTCGGGATAAGACAAGCAGAATGAAGTTATCGGCAATTTTTTAACCGAATCCTCCTTCCCATAAGAAGGATTTTCAAGGAAATATACCCGGTCTAAATCCTTTATCATCGGATTATAAGATGTCAGAATATCGTTTAAAAGTCGGTTCAATATGGAAACACGTTTATTCAGACCAGCATACTCAAGCTGTCTTTTCGCAAATCCATCGACATGACACTTTCTTTTATCAGGATTTATAATCCATCTTGCCAGTTGGGAATACACATCCAGACCTTCAGCCCATTGCTGATCGAAACCCCGACGACCTTGAACCAACTCCATGATCGAGATGGTCTGCTCAAAGGTATCTCTGGAGAGATAACCTAATGAAAAAGTGACATTTCCCACAGTCGTTTTATAACCGTTGACTATAAGTTGTGTGAAACCGACATATATCGTACAGAGGTCCGTATATATTTCATTTAGCTGGTTTAGCTGAGGAAAATACAGACCATAAAATTCAAGGAGTTTATGGCATATCTCATGAGCAAGAATGGCGATGGTCGCATTACCATTACTTCTGTAACGTGACGAAAGATGGATTTTGATTGTTCCGGATCGAGAACCATCCAGCTCAATATAACCGGCCATGTTATTATTCAGCTCTTCCCAACAGCAATCTGGAGTAAAAGAATAGAGCCCGACAAAGTTCATCATCTTTTTAGCCTCATTATTGAGTGCCTCTACAGGAATTTCACCACCGATATAGTGCGGCAAAGGATACTGCGAATGGTCGGTACGCTGGAGTTTTCTCTCAATATCCCTCAGGTACGTAATTATATATTGCGACGTGATATTATATTGATCAGACATTTAACTAATATTAGTTGTGAATTTATTGGTTATTCATGAGACTGTTCCTGTAAGACGTCATCATTGGTTTGCAGGCAATTAATATCCTGACCCGCCTCTAAAGCATCTTTATAAATCTGATCTTGTTTTTGACTGTCTTTTAGCATTCGCATCAACGATTCCATCTGCAATTTAGGGTCGTTCTCTTTTTTCTGAGAACTCTTAGTCTTGTTCAACAAATCTTTAGATGCTTTCACTTGTTTCAAGAGAACAGAAGACCGCGTCACACTTGGGACTGTCAAATTACTGTTGTTGTTCAGATTAGTAAAAGACCTATTGATTTGAGCCGTCCCTCTAAGTACGGCAATGCTAATTCTTTCGGTTCGCGGCATTTTTCCAAAACCCTTAACAATCCTCCATGCCTGAGCAACTGAGGTCATCGAAACTGCAACACAAAACAGAAACACAAAAAACTTCTTCATAATAGCTATTCTTTTTTAGTTAAAAATTTAGTTCATGACAATAATAGTTCACTTGGTGTCAGACTGATCAAAAACATAGTCATCGGGAAGATCAATTGTAGGATAAAACGGAACGTACAAGTGACAATAAACCTCATTTCCTGATTTATCTAAAATTCTTATATAACTATCAATATACTCTATTTCATACGAATAAGGACTTACTTGAAACAGCGGCACAAAACTATGATGTTTTGGCTTAAAGGGCACTATATAGTCGTATTTAAAAGGAATCCCATTATGCTTTATCTGTTCACCATTCATATTTAATTTTAACAGACCGGCCATCCCTTTATATGTTGCACAGGCTATTATCTCTTCATCATACGGATAATAAAAAGTCGACTTATCATCTTTAATCGGGCCAAAACCAGTCAAACAATAATCTGGATTTTTCTTTAGGAAATTTGCCATTAACCTGATGGTTTGAGCCGTTATTATATCATCTCCATCAAGTACGACATAATCATCTGGAACGTGAACCAATAGAGAAATCGATTTGTCATAATTGCCCTTATCCAATTCTAATTTGGCAATATGAGTAATGGCATTAGCATGTCCGTTTTCGGCGGCCAGACCAATCCATAATTCAGATTCCGATTTTGTGAGTTTATCATTTAATGTAGCATATAGATACTGGGCAGTAGGTTCTCCGTACATTGCAGCCTGAAGCATGTAGCTGAGTCCTTTCTCTTTACACTCATATTCTTTTTCAAAATCAAAATCATCAATTTTGGGTCGCAATGACATGAAATCGCCAATCAATGCCCGCCCAAGCGAGAGGCATGCGTTGACGCTACCCATGCGTGCTTTTGCTTCAGTATGCTCATGCCATTCATCTACCCATTCTTCGAACAAACCGTCATTTTTAAAGGGCGACGCACTCGAACCTAATATTTGTGCATAATAATCAGCCGCGACGCCAGAGCTATCTATAGCGGCATAAACTCTAAGCGAATCTGCAAACGACTCTTCGCCTTTCATTGCCCTTGAATACATCTCTTTGTAATCAGCAGCGGAAGTTCCTAAGGTTATCCCTGCCAAAAACAATAACATAAAAAACTTCTTCATAATAGTCTGCCTTTTATTAGTTAAGAAATTAGTTCATGATAATGATTAATCCTGGCTGTCGGGATTCTCGCCTTTTGCAACGGAGTACTTTCGATTGACTCCGCGAATGAGTTCAACGGGAGCTGACTGACGCAATTGCTCGCGCATTTGTCTCCTCTCGACCGCCTGCTTATTAATAAGTTCAATAGCAGCCGCACGCTTTTGCTTTTCCGAAGCTTTATAAGCTTTATAACCTCCGGAGCACAGTCCTATAAGAATAAACACGCCAATCCCTTTATACCACGGACTTCCCGATGACTTAGATGAAACTTCAGCCTGCAAATAACTATCCCGTTCATTCAGCATTCGGATTTGCTCAGCCTTCCTAAAAGCCTCTGAGGCGTCCTTTTCATCAACAGTTGTATAACCGTCAAAAAAACTCTCTTCGTCGATATATGGCTGCCGCAGCTTGTCGATCAGAGGGTCGACCGAAGCATTCCTCCCACACAGAGTCAGCACAATCTCACGGAGAACCGGTTGTCGGATTTTCCGCCCGGCATCCCACGACATTGGTTCGGCCGACTTCTGTTTCGTGGAAGCACAATAGATAATGGCTGCATAGTCGTTGTAGTTCCGATCACGGACATCCTCATCAAGCCCACACTCCTCAATGCCAGAAAGATACAGTTTCCCATCATCTGACATATTCAGATCATGCCAGTCAAACGCCGACAGACCTTTACCGGAATCATGACTCTGCAACACTATCCCAAACAGATCAATCAATCGTGCCGTCAGCTCGTTATCAGGCAAAGCAGCCAGCTCTTTTATTTGTTTAAAGTCCATATCAATCGATTTTTATTCGTTTACGCTATTAGATATTACTGTCTCGTCCACTTCAAATGGTTCACCGAGAGATTTCATAAGAGCCACGCAGTCTGGTTCGCCAAGTTCCGCTGCCTCCTTTAGATATTTAACCGCTAACTGATAATCGTATAATTCCTTGCCTCCTTTTAGGTAAATCATACCCAATAATTTTGCAGTTGTTGCCAAAGTATAGTATTCATCAGCATTATCATGGGCAAATTTCGCCCACTTAAGAGCCTTGACTGAGTTTATTTCTGTAAAGTATTCGGAAATTCTGCATGCATGAAAAGGACTAACATTCTCCATTCCAACCGACTCTAGTATTTCAATGGCTTGAGTTTTATCCTCTGAAACCCCAAGACCATCAAATAATAAGAGTGCATATGCTACTTTAGCAGGTAGATATTCTTTTTCAACAGCTAATTTATACCACTTTGCCGCCTCTTCATATGATACTTCCACCGGTATATCTCCCCATTGATGTATATAGCCAACTTTATACGAACCTCTGGCATCGCCTTTTTCTGCCGATGCCATATAATATTTTAATGCTGTTTCATGATTCATGTCTACGGCTTTTCCATGTTCATAGAACAACCCGACATTGCATAGTGCAATGCGGTTTCCCTTATCGGCAGCTATTCTGTAAAGCTCTAGAGATTTCGCGTCATTTTGTTCCACTCCAAATCCATTTTCATACATAAAGCCCATATCAAGATAGCCACCAGAATAATTGGCAGCAGCGGCCAAATTGAATAGTTGATATGCTTTTGGATAATCCTGTTTATCCAAGTATAGTAATCCGAGAACATCGTATCCGCGACCTAATTTTCTTTCAGAGGCCTTTTTTAGATACTGTATCCCTTTTGTGCTATTTTTTTCATTTTCAACGCCCCACCCATTTATATACATTTTTCCTAAATCGACCAACGCCTCATCAACTCCATGATTAATAGCTTTTTCAAACAAAGGCACAGCTTTTGACATGTCTTCTGTGGTGCCGATACCTGACAAATAACAGCGGCCAAGAATATAATACGCCATCGGATCGTTTTTTTCTGAATTGTGGAGTGACCACCAATAAGCCTCGCCTCCATGACCATTGTTGATGTAGTTAAACAGAGAGTCTACATCTATTTGATTTCTACAAAATTGACGAGCGACATCTTCTATTGTTGTTACTCCACGTGCTGCTAATGAACAAAACGCAATCAACAATATTGCACACAGTTTTCCTGTATTCATACCAAAACATTTATTTGAGGATTGCTACTGATTTGATTACTTCGAGCATGAGGCGGTAGGCGTCTTCCATTTCGGCGAGATCGGCATACTCGCGGGTGGAGTGGATGGCATGCTGACCGGTGAACACACACATTCCACCCTTAAGCCCCTTGGCGGCGAACATCGAGGCAGTAGTCCCGCCACGTTCGTCGGCAAAGATGACGTTCTTGCCGATTTTTGCCGCAGCGTTCTCCACGAGCGATTGCGCCTGCGGGTGGATCGTATAGGCCACGTTTTCGTATTGCAGATCATCGTAGACAATTTCAACCTTGACATTAGGGAACTTGCGTTCGACATCGGCGATCGCTCCGGAGAGCATCCGGTCAAAAAGATCGCCTTCCGACTTGTCAAAATAGCGTACGCGGGTCTGAACCGTTGCGTTTGCGCCCTCTTTTTCAAGACTCCAGGGGTGAATGTAGCCCTGTGTGCCTTCAGAGTTTTCCGGACGGCTTTCGACGGGGAAATATGAAATGAATGCTGCGGCAGCCGCTGTCGCATCGCCAAGTTTCTGAGCTTTGGCGTCGCCGGGATGGGCGTCGCGTCCGATGAATCTCACGTTGAACCCACGGGCCGTGAAGTTGGATTTCGTGACAACATTCCCCTCCGGACCGTCAAGGTCGAAAAGGATGTCGGGCGAGAAGATTCCGGAGTCGATGGCATCGGCGGCCCGACCCACATCTTCGTTGGGACAGAATGCAAACTGGAGTGGGACATGCCTGAGCGACCTGTCGCTCAGAATGGTGCGTATGAGCTGAATGGCAATCGTGCAGCCACACTTGTCGTCGGCGCCCAGCAGCGTCGATCCGTCGGTGCGGACGATCGTATGGCCATTCAGAGTGTCGACGATCGGTCGGATATTGCCTCCGACGGCTTCCGGCGTGACATCAAGATGACAGCTGACGCCCATTGTCGGACACGCTGTCTTGATGTTGGATGGAATCGTTACATACAGGTAATTGGCATCTGAAAGCTCCACCCTGACCCCAGTGGCTCTGGATCGGGCCACGGCGTCCTCGACATCGGCCTTCAAAGCCAGTGCCATATTGCGCTGCCCCTGGGTGCAGACACTGTCGTAGTCTGACTGGCTGTCGATTGAAGCATACCTGACAAAGGTTTCAAGCATTGCTTTTTGAGTGGAATTCTGTGCGGAGGCTACAAATACCGCAAAAACTGCAAACACGAAGAGATAATGATGTTTCATGGTCTACATCCGATGCCACCGGACTCTCCTCATTGGCTCTAAAATAACCCCAAAAAAAAGCGTGAGAGTCTGTACTTTGCTCGTCCCACTAACGGAGGCTCTGACATTGCCCATCTTGGTAGAACGAGCAACGAGAGGCCTCACGCAAATATGTAACGAGCACGAGCGGATCAATGCTTTCTCTCGAAAGGCTCTGAACCGTAGGCACAAATATACATATCCACAAGCCGTCTACTGTTGCTACATCCTTGACCAAGATAAAGAAACTGTCAGATTTCCGTTAGTCAAGAAAGAGCGTTGGTATACGCTTTCTGTTATTATGTCTGCATCCCACCCGCGTTAACCCCATATCGGGCCTCCGCGTACGATATGCACTCGCAAAGCTACGAAATAATCTGCAACATCACGCAATATCGGCCAACAAATATTATGCAAAAAATTCTAAAAAAATCACGCTGTCCGCGCTCAGTCCAAATATATCCCGAACAGAACAATAACGACGGGTGGTGAAACGTTAAAAAAAGCGTGAATCATCCCCTCAACCAGACAACCATACTGACATGATTGAATATATCCGAGGCAAAATCGCCGAACTGACACCTACATATGCCGTAATCGAAACAGGAGGAATCGGCTATATGATCTGCATTACCCTCCCGGCCTACACTTCGCTCGAAGGGTGCGGCGAAACAAAGCTCCTCATCCACGAAGCGATCCGCGAAGATGCCCACCAGCTTTTCGGGTTCATCAACGAACAGGAGCGGTCGCTTTTCAGAGCCCTTATCGGTGTTTCGGGCGTCGGAGCCAACACGGCAAGAATGATTCTGTCATCCCTTTCTGCTCCTGAACTGGAATCGGTCATCATAAATGGCGACCATTCGAGGCTTAAAGGCGTAAAAGGAATCGGCATCAAAACCGCCCAGCGAATCATTGTTGACCTTCGCGATAAAATAAAACCGACAGGCGATCCGTTATTACTACAGCCCGCAGCCTCATCGGAATCGTTCGACGAAGCCTTAGCAGCACTGACGATGCTCGGCTTCGCCCGTCCGCAGAGCCAGAAAGTCCTGAAAAAGATTTTCGAGGACGACCCTACAGCAAAAGTGGAGACCGCCATAAAGCGCGCGCTTGCAATGATGTAGGTCAGCTCTGACCGCCGAAAGCGACGGGTCTGCTTTTCTTCAACAACTTGCAGTGGCAAAACCGACTGACAACATAAATCCCCAGACTGCCCGCAGAGGGCTGAAATTAGGCAGATGGCTCATGCTGACCGCTCTGATCTTCTCAGCGGTCGGATCTTCGCTGTTTGCCGGCGCG
The DNA here is from genome assembly GCA_029058705.1 of Paramuribaculum sp. Lineage (GTDB taxonomy): Bacteria > Bacteroidota > Bacteroidia > Bacteroidales > Muribaculaceae > Paramuribaculum. Next base: position 11,880 of record JAIDXA010000358.1, read on the forward strand.
CAATACAACAAAACGCGCGCCACTCCTCCCGCTCCGCCGCCTCCGCCGCTGCCGCTGATCGACTCCATAATGCTCCCGTCGCCGGTCATGCAGACTGTTCCGCAAGGCTATGAAGAGCTGATGGGGCGTCAGTTCGCCAACGATCTCGCCACTCCTTCAAATGTCAGAACCGTCACAGACTACGATCCGGAAACAGGTTGCTATGTGATCCGCACGCAAGTCGGCGACATGGATATCACGACGCCTTTCATCCTGACCCCGCAGCAATACAACGATTGGCAGACCCGACAGTCAATGCAGGCATATTATCGCAAACGCAACTCAGAAGCTCTGACACAGAAAGAGAAACTGCCGTTTGACATTCTTGACATGAACTTTGCCCTGGGGCCGCTTGAAAAAATTTTCGGTCCCGGCGGTGTCAGTCTT